>JAITOA010000036.1 GCA_031290195.1 Puniceicoccales bacterium
TCTTCGCCTGGTAAGCATCTTTTTTCTGCCGTTCTTCTTTTGTCGTTTTCATGTGTAAATTTCCTCCCGAATAGAAGTTTGATTCAAAAACCAACTTACACAAAATTTTTTACAGTCCCTGCTGCTCAACTATGCCTATTTACCAGTTAGCCTAATCCTTTTCGTCATATCGAGGATCTTTGCGTTAATCGGGATTCCTTCCGTCAATATTCTCATTTTCTTTATTGCATCCTGGCCCCTGTTAATTTCGCTATCCATGGCGAAGTTTGCGATTGCGGAAAAGGGTTCATGGTGGAGCGATATTTATATCGATATATTGCATTTCCCACAGGAAAAAATTGCGGACTGTCTTACGTTCTAGCTCACTGACGGCCACGTGCAATTTCAGTCCAAATGTTATATCGATGGGCGGCTTTTATCTCGCGGTTTTAGCAAATCTAGTCAGTATGCCTTCTTTGCGACCGCCGGCTAATATTTCTAGCACGTCGGAATCATTCAATGGGGAGATATTAGTCAGATCACTGGGAATCGCAGCAGCCACTTTTATTTCCCGACATTTCAAAAAATGCTAAATTCGTCGGTCGTCCGGCGGAAAAATTTTCCGCTTTCCCTCGGCGGAGAGATGTCCATCGTGGGTCCATGTCCGTGGTCGTCGTGCAGCTTTATTTTCTCGTCCTCGGAGCTCTGTTCGTTGTTTTGGAGCGTGGCTGCCGCATCCGGGCCGCAACGTTGACCTTTGCCGTTATTCTCCAGGGATTTGCCATTGTCTGTCTTGCCCTTTTCCCGTCCATCCCATCCGTGCGCCTGGCCTATCTTCTAGCGCTTCTTGGTCCCGTTGCATTTTTCCCTTTTACCTTCCCGCTCAGAGATTTTGCCGTCGATGGTGCCGGCGTCTGCCGCCGTATTTTTTTCCGATCCATCTACGCCGTGCTACTTCTACTGGGCAATCCCATGATTGCCGGACTTTCCAGATCTGTTTCCGCACTGGCACTTTTCACTGTCCTATGTCAAACGCTCCTTCTGCACAACGAGGCCTTTTTTTGGAGAAAAATTGAGGCTCTTCTGGGGGCGCAGCTTGCCCTGCTGGTTGGATTTTTCGCCGCATTTCCGGGGATTCCATTTTTTATCATTCCCGGTGTATTGTACCTAATTCTCACTGCATTTTTCCTGCAAGCACTGGTTCCGGTCCGAATGACGTCCACCATCTACGATTTGCGAGGAAGCTGTGGGAAAAATGGGTCACGTTCCTTCTGTATCGCCGCAGTCCTGCTAGCTTCCGTGTTTTCGCCGACCCTTGTCCTCGTTCTTTCCCTTTTTCCGGCACTGGCCCTTCTTGGATTCCGCACGCTTCCCCTCATTCTGACGGCAACGGCCATGGTGCAACTGACTGCAGTTCTCCGGACCATCGCCCTGCTTTTTTCGGCTCCACCGGCGGTGGTTCCGGGAAATTTTGAGGAGAATAGACAGAAAAATTTTCCTCAGTTTCTTTCCATGGTTGGCGTTTTAGTTCTTCTTGCCATTTTTCTTGCCACGGCAATTCGAGGACCCTTTAGGATACTCCGATGAGTTCTTCTCCGGCGAAGTCCACGCCCATGATGACGCAGTACGAAGAAATCCGACGGACACTCCCCCCGCAAACACTACTTTTTTTTCGCCTGGGTGATTTCTATGAACTTTTCAACGAAGATGCGGAGATCGCGGCGCGTGTTCTTGGAGTGACCCTTACCAAAAGACAGGGATCGCCCATGGCCGGAGTCCCCTACCACGCAGCCAATGGCTATCTGCGCCGGCTGCTTCGGGCGGGATGGAAAGTGGCCGTATGTGACCAACTGGAACCGGCCGTTCCCGGGCGCATCGTTCGACGGGCTCTAACTCGCATCTACACGGCGGGAACGATAATCGAAGATAGCCAGATCGATGCCAGAGAAAATCATTACATCGCCGCGTTCGAAATAGACAGGAAAGGAGCTCACGGCGCCTGGCTGGAAGTTTCCACGGGACAGCTGTGCATCGCCACCTCCGAGAACATTGGAGAGCTGCTGGCGTCTCTTTCTGCCCTGGACCCGCGGGAAATTCTCATCCGGGAAGAAGCTAGGGATCGTTGGTCAGAACGCAATGACTGTTGGTTAGAAACATTTCAAATGCTTTCAGCGCGCCGACTTACCACCGAATTGCCTCCCTCTTACTTTGACATTGATTCCGCCCGTGGTCAGATTTTGGAAACCCTGGGAGTCCATTCCCTGGACGGCTTTGCCATCGTCGCAGACCATCCCGCCATTGGACCGGCCGGCGCCCTTCTCCGCTATGCGGAAAGAAATCTCTGCGGCCAATTGCACAACGTCTATGGAATTCAAGAGGTACACTTTGGACAAACTCTTCTCCTAGACCCGGCAACGGCGGCAAATTTGGAAATTTTTCGTTCCGTCCGTGGAACCAGGGAAGGAAGCCTTCTCCATGCCATAGACGGGACGGTCACCGCAGCCGGCGCCCGGCTCCTGCGGGAATTTCTTAGTAGGCCGCTCCTCTCACTCGAAGAAATTGTCCTGCGGCAGTGCTGCGTGGGGGAATTCTTTGCCCACGAAACAGAAACCCAACAATTGCAGGGGCATTTGAAGGGCGTCCGAGACCTGCAGCGCATGCTGGGTCGGCTACAGAACCGCGTTCGCCACCCGCGGGAGGTCGGCGGCATTCTGGATACCTTGGAGCAGCTTCCTTCCATCTGCGAGGTGCTTTCCCGGGGTGCCATGGTGCATCTGCAAACACTGGCCCGGGGAATTGGCAATTTCGACGGCCTGCGGGACCATCTGCGGCGGGCGCTGGCCGACACCCTTCCCCAGGATATCGCTGACGGCGGTTGCATCCGGGAAGGTTTCCACGGACAGTTGGACCACTTTCGGGAACTTCTTTCTTCGAGCCACCGGTGGTTGGAGGAGTGGGAGGCCAGGGAACAAGCGGCCACGGGGATCAAAAGTTTAAAGGTTCGCCACACCGGCATTTTTGGGTACTTTGTCGAAGTGACTAGGGCGAATCTTCGTGCCGTCCCTGCCCACTACATTCGGAAACAAACCACGGCTAACGGAGAGCGCTATGTCACCGAAGAACTGCGGAACAAGGAGCGGGAGATTGGAGAGGCCCAGAGAGATATTCTCTCCTTGGAACGGGAAGTTTTTGAGGAAGTCGTAGTGCGTGTGCTGGAGGATGCAGAGGAACTGACGAAGACGGCCCAGGTGCTAGCGGAATTGGATGTCTTTGCCGGGTGGGGTCGGCTGGCCCGAGAGGAGAACTACGTGTGCCCTGAAGTGGCGGAAGACCGCAGTATCGTCATTTCCAATGGACGTCATCCGGTCATCGAACGGGCGCTCCGAGAGGCAACCATCGACGCCGCCACCGACCACTACTTCGTGCCCAATGACACCAATTTAGACAGTTCCGACTGCCAAATCGCTCTGGTTACGGGACCCAACATGGGAGGAAAATCCACCCACATTCGGCAGGTGGCACTGGTCGTCCTTCTGGCACAGATCGGCTGCTGGGTTCCGGCGGACAGGGCCCACATTGGCCGGGTGGATCGCATTTTTTCTAGAATCGGTGCCGGCGATGATCTCTCCCGTGGTCGATCTACATTTCTCATGGAAATGGGGGAAACGGCGGCAATTCTCCGGGGTGCCACGGAAGATAGCCTGTTAGTTTTGGATGAAATTGGCCGGGGGACAAGCACCTACGATGGATTGAGCATTGCCTGGGCCGTGGTGGAATATCTCCATGGAGACGGACCATCCGGACCAAGAACTCTCTTTGCCACCCACTACCATGAATTGACTCACCTCGCGGAAATGCTTCCCCGCGTGCGCAATTTCCACCTTTCCGCCCGGGAATGCGGAGATGGAATCCTCTTTCTTAAAAAAATTGAAGAAGGGCCGGCTGACCGCTCCTATGGAATTCACGTGGCGAAACTGGCGGGCCTACCTCTGGACGTCATTGCCCGCGCCCAACAGATTCTGGGGGACCTGGAGGATGGGAAAACCATCAAGCCGAATTCGAAGTCATTGGGTCCAATGCTTTCTCCGCCTCCCAAATTTCCCCAAGTCGCTCTGCATCGTCATCGGTAAATATTTCATCAGCGTCTACCCAGATTCTAAATTTTTCCGGTCTCGCGGTTTCTTTGGCCATATCAATAAGATTAGAATAGGTTCTACGCATCAATTGCAAAGCTGGGACGACCTTTTCTATGGTAGCCTCTTTATCCACGGAAAACATTCCTTCTAGCGGCGTTCCTTGCACGATCGCATTAAATCTGGCAAGTAGTACGTCTTCTTTGGGATTGCCGGATAATCTCTGTCTCCGTAAGCCGAAATTATTCAACTGTGAGATTTCAGTCAGATCATCGGGAATCGCATCAGCCACTTTTTCCTTGATGAGTTCAAAGGCGGCCTCCTTGCTGGCTACTCCTCCGGATGAAGAGAGCAGTAACATTTTGCCTAGTTTTAACTTGTTCCATTGACTCTCGAATGAGGGCTCGTTCTCGATAAGCGAATCGTCACTTATTTTAACGGCTCTAATTTTTTGCCTAACAGACTCCGCTGTGATGACGTTTGTCGTGGCTTTTCCGATTGCGTCAAATGCGGCGGTGAGAGGCGGGTCCAGCGAAGCATCTTCTTCCGGGCCTTTTGATTCTGGCTTAAAAACACCTTTAAAAAGCAAATGCTTCACCGCAGAGGTAGGCTTCAGAAAATCGGAGAAAATAACATCTATCCATTCGATACCGGCAATATTCTGACGGGCACAGGCCTTCACCGCGTAATGGGCCACGTTTCGCAGGAATTTCCTGCGAAATTTCTCTTCGCTTTCCATGCCTTTAGCCAAGTTTTCGGTCTTGGAAAGGCTGGAATGGAGAGCGTGCACCGCGGATTTCACGTCTCCGTCCTTCATGAGGGCACGGAACGCTTCGTCGGCTACGGGTTGAACGGAAAGCCTCTGCTTAGTCTTCGCACTAAGGCCGGCGATAATTGAAGCGGTACTCTCCAATAATTGGATGAATTCATCCGCATTGATTGCGGGAGTTCCGGCGTTTCCGACCGCCGCGACCGCCGGCGGAGCTTGGTCGGATTGGTCGGACCGTTTTCCCGTCACAGAAAAATTTTCATCATTGCGCAATGTGTCATTGAGAAAAGCAGCTAATTTTTCGGAGCTGGTCTCTCCTTTAATTTTTATTGTACCAAGAGTAAGGCGATAGATAATCAATTCCCGTTGTTCTGTACTTATCGTGACGAATGGTTCCTCGGGTCCGGTCGTCACGGTGAAGCAGCCATTGGGCCCAATGGCTGCAGCCATGGCATCTAGGAGCTTTTTAGAGCGGATCTTAATTTCCGAATTATCGACGGACCGCGCCACGTTTTCGTGTCCGGGGCCGCTGGCCAGTAGCCATTTCTGGATAAATTGAGCATTGAGTCTTGCATCCGAAGTAAACAGCCGGATAAAGAAGCCTGCAAGATAGAGGAAGCAATTCCTTATTTTCTCCCAAAAAGTCAATTTCCATACGGTGAAAAATGCCGTTTCCATGGACTTCGCCAAATCAGCCGAGGTCACTGCAAAAATTTTCCGTTTTTCTATTTTTTTGACAGCATGTAATTCCAACTGGCCCCTAGCCACTGCCCCGTACTTTGCCCTATCAAACGCCGTAATATCGTACTCCATGACATGTCTCCAATGTGCAAAATGGAATTGAAATTTTTTAGAATAGCAAGAGAATAATCCCGATGGAAAAAGTCTAAAAACCTAAATTTATGGCCACCATGGCAATCGTAACCACCGCTTTGGCAACGGCCCAGACGCGAAACCGAGAAAAATTTTCACCCACAAGTTTTTTCA
>JAITOA010000051.1 GCA_031290195.1 Puniceicoccales bacterium
CTGAAAAGGCAAATGAGTAGCGTCGCAGAACTTTTGAAAAACGTCCTAAAAACGGACGTCGATTCTTTTGTCCATGCGGCTTGAGGAGGGGGTGATATTTTTGCAAGAGGTCTAATGAGCAAATCCGCTTGAATATTTTTGGAAGCGTTAGTTTTATTTCCATAAATACTTGCTAACGCTTAAGTTTCTCTGTAGTCGAGAAAAAAGAACTTTTCCCATCGGGGTAATTGCTTGTTTGTTGACATTTTTCCGTTTCGTGGTCATAAAATTCCCCATGTGTACGACAATCTTCGAATACGCCGCCTCGCCGGTCATAAAAGCCTATAGAACGCTAAAAAAAGAGTTCCAGAAAGCAAAAGAATTTGGGGAAAATGCTACGCGGGAAAAGCTCCCACCGGAATCTTCGGGACCGAAGCCATCGGGCAGGGCCTACCTCGTCCTTGCCGGGGCCGTCGTAACGCTGCTGGTTCCACTGAAGATCGCCGGCTGTCTAGTTTCCCTGCTGCTCAACTATGCCTATCTCCCAGTCTCCCTAATCGTTGGCGGCCCGTCATTGCTCCTTCGAAAAATCGGCTGGATGGCAAGGGACTCGACAGCTGAAAGATGCCTTGGTGTTGTTGCATTTTGGCTCCTATACGTTTCGGCGTTCATGGCAGAGCGTACAACCGTAAAGAACCTAGCCCAAAGCACTACTGTTTATTTCTACAAACTGCACTTTTTACAGCTTAAACTTGCAGAATTTTTATTTCCCTGATAGCCGTAAATGTAACCTCCGTTTGGAAACGCGAATCGCAAAATTCAGGTGACAAAAAATAAAGAATGCTGCGAAAATTTCATCACTGATTCAACTCCGGTGCGGCTTTGCCTTGAAGTTCGATCTAGACGCTTTAAGACAATGCGAGAGGCCATGGGGAAAATCGTTAGTTTGACAAAAATAATTTACGGATTCAAAGTGCACATCGTAATCAATGAGAGGAATTCAAAAATGGTGAATTTTGCCTTTTCTAGGGGGTCCGAATACGGCATTCATTTTCTGGAAAAATTGCTTGAAAACTGCACTGGGAGCGAAATTGGCGACAGTGGTTACGTCTCGGAGGCGCGAACTAAAAACTTAATGCAGATGCCGAGACTGCCCGCGGGGACGGCCAAGGGGATAGCCACATTCCGTTCCTAGATTTCGCAGAAAATCTTCACCGGGAAGGCAATGCACATTTCCCATCACGGTGGATTGTTTGCCGCCATAGATGAGAAATAGGGAAGCCTCCGGATTTTCCCGGTGAAAGGCGCGCAGGCCACTTAGATGCTCCGGCTGTGCCATGCGGCTACCCTTCACCTCAAAGGCCCATAGGCCATCCTCTCCGCATACCACAAAATCCACCTCCGCACCTCCGGTGCCGCGCCAGTAGTAGAGCCCATGCCTGCCGGAGGAGTAGTCGCACCAGGCCCGCAAGTGCTGGGCAACGAGACCCTCCCAGGAAAAACCAATGCGGGAATCGCCAATGGTTCCAAAGCGCGGGGCCCGGAGAGACCCGTAAATGCCCACGTCACTGAAGTAGAATTTCGGGGCGCCAATGGTCTTTTTCTTGGGTCGGCGGCCATAGCAGGGAACGGAAAATGCGAGCAAAAGATCGTGCAAAATGGCCATGTAGGATTCGGCTGTGTTTCCACTGATTCCGCACTCGCGGCCAATGGCACTATAATTCGGCGCGGTGCCGTGGGAAAAGGCGGCAACTTCTAGGAATCGGGCAAAGGCGTCCAGTTTCCGCACAAGTGCCTCCTGGCGAACCTCTTCTTCCAAGTATGTACCAACGTAGGCGGCCAAATGTTGTTCCGGCGTATCCGTTCCCCATAGCACTGGCAGCAACCCCACGCGGAGGGCCCTTTTCAGGTCAAATTGCTCCCCTAATTCTCCGGCCATGAAGGGGTGCATGGCGCACATGACGGCCCGTCCGGCGAGGAGATTTACCCCGCCCCGCCGCAGCCTTCGGGTACTAGAACCGCTGAGGGCGAAGCGCATTCTGGGGAAATCGACGATGTGACCATGCACCACGTCAAGCAGTTCCGGCAGTCGCTGCACCTCGTCCAGGAGGACGGTGAAATCGTCGCGACCACGGCGACGCCTCTCGCCCGCCAGGTCCTCCCCAAGTCGCGCGGAGTCGGGGAAAATTTCCGCGTGGGTCCTATCCTAACTCACCAGGATTCCTGGATTATCGGCCACACCTAGGGCAATCTGCCGCGACGGCCGACGGGGAGAAAAAACTTGAAAAAACCACAATTCCCCATAGTCTACTTGACAATTCCGGAAAACGAATCAATCGGAAGGAATCATGGTAAATGTTTTTGACGTAGCGAGCTATATTCTGCGTGCGGTCGGCGGAGAAATCTCCACAATGAAACTGCAAAAGCTCTGCTACTATGCTCAGGCATGGCATTTGGCGAGGCAGGGGAAGCCGCTTTTTCAAGAAGACTTTCTCCGCTGGGAAGATGGACCGGTCTGCCGGGAACTTTTCAATGTTCATAGGGGACGCTTTGCCATTATGGAGGGTGATATTCCCAAGGGTTATGCGTCCGCTGCACAGTTTACGGAGGAAGAACTTTACGAAATCCATGCGGCCATGGAAAACTACGGTAAATACGGCGGAGCAGAACTCAGCAAAATGACGCATGCAGAGGACCCATGGAAAAATTCTGTGAGGAATGAAGTGATTACCAAGGAGGAAATAAAGAACTATTACTTTGATAGATGGGGAGAGGACTGTGACGATGGAGAGCCGGAGCTTATTCTAACACATGAAGACATAGAGCGGTCCCTGAAAGAGGCGGAGAATGGCAAAATTTACGAATCAGCGGAAGAACTTCTCAGAGATCTCCATGGGCACGCAGGTATTTAAATTATCCCGATGGAAAAAGTCTAAAAACCTAAATTTATGGCCACCATGGCAATCGTAACCACCGCTTTGGCAACGGCCCAGACGCGAAACCGAGAAAAATTTTCACCCACAAGTTTTTT
>JAITOA010000025.1 GCA_031290195.1 Puniceicoccales bacterium
GGACCTACTGCGGGAGCACCAGCGCATTGAAGTGGTTACCATTGACGTGCTCGAAACCGATGGGGTTAACAGCCCTAATGATTTCGCCGAAGAGTTCGAAGCAGCGGCGGTGCCAGGCCAATTCGGAATCGAATTCGTCACGTTTCGGGAAATTGCCATGGATTATTCCATCGCCCTTGAGACGAGCAAAAAAAAGCATACCCTCTTCAATGTACGAAACGCATGCACGGAGAAATTCTATAAAATTTTCTGGGAAAAAGCAAGCGTAGGTGTCGCCATCATTGAGAACAGTGTAAACCACAGCCCTATTCCTGTCTCTATCTGAATAACTGAGAAAAGAACGTCCGTATTTTTTATGTGCAATAAATTCGCTCCTATGATCTATCTCTGCAAAGGCAGCATTCCTATTCACAGTATTTCCCAAATACTCCACAAAGCAAGAAGCGTCCGACATCCACGAAATCGAAAATTCGGTGCGGTGGTTTCCAAAAAGCTGATGCCTTTGAAATTCAGCAGCTAATGTGTTATGCAAAGTGGGATTTGCCGCTTTTATTTCACACAAAAGCACGTCAATCAAAAAACACAGTTTCTCATTTTCTGAAAAGTTTCCTTTTTCCATTCGCTCCATGGTCGGTAAAATCCCCTTCGCTTCTCTCGTGTAAGAAAGTGCGGAATCTAGGAAATTTTCAACTTCCTTCAAACTTTCCGTATCTTCAGGGCTGCTCCCCTTCGCCATTTTCTTTTCTAATTCTTTCTGCTCACCGGAAAGTTGCCGCAGTTTGGTTTCCAACAGATCCAAATGATCCCGAAAACTTTTGCAGTCTTTTGTAAAATCAAGCGGAGTAGCCGATTTCCCGGGATCGGTGGTGCTGCCGATGCCAAATTTTTTCTTCAAGCGCACAATTTTATCGATATTTTCAGCGATTCCTTCGTCACTTCTTCGCAAATTTCCATTCCACATTTGGAGAAGAAGCCGGGAAATATGCGCGGAAATTTTCTCTTTCCCGGGCCAAAATTCACGGACAGTTCTTTCCCAGCCATTGGACAGAAGATCCTGCAGACAGGAAAGAATTTCCTCGGCTGCAGGCCAGTTCTCATTTTTCCCAAATGCGTTTCCCAGTTCCGGATTCCCGAATATGTCCCTGAGCATTCCCCTTCCGGTCTCAAAGCACTCATCGCGCACCCGCCGCCACTTCTTTTCGTCCCCATACACCTGCAGGGCGATGGCCCGAAAAAAGCAATTTCCGTCCCCGACGATTTTAAAATGATCAAAGGGAATTCCGACGCGCTCGCGCGTACCATCCCGCCGCCGGGGAGGTTTGGCAATGACGGCATCGGGCCGTTTAAAAGATATTGGGGCAGAAACATTTGGCCGTGAAGATGGGAGAATGGAGCCGCCCTCCGGAGGCCCGGAAAATGCCGGGACGACGACATCCATTTGCTCGGACAGTGCAGCATCTGGTTGTCCGGTGGATACGGAAACAACGGCATCCTCTTCTTCGCGCGGTGCGACATCCGACGGAGGCACGGATGGCCGCCGGGAAGGCGTTGGAGGAGTGAAAATTGGGGGAGTTATGCCTTTGGCGATCGCCGCGGCATCCGAGAGGCGGGCGAGCAGGGGCCACCAGAATGGGGACCCTCCGGAGAAAATCCCGCGGTAAAGTAATCTTCCAATGATGATCGGGAGAAAGGCGAACGAGATGACGTTATAGATGACGTCACAGGCCACAACGGTGACGAGTCTCGCCCTGGAAATTCCAGCATTTGTGGCTTTCCCATAGAGCATTCCGAAACTTGCCGGGCATACTACTTCCGTGGCGTCCATTCCAGCGGATACGGAGAATGTGACGGGATCATTTGTCAATGCAAAAGGCCTAGCATCCGGAGCACTTCTTCGCCGCCGGCCACTTTCTTCCTCCTCCGGTAAAAAGGTAGAATCAGCGAAAAATGGCAATTGCCAGAGGGAAATTTTTGTCAGAAATTCTTCCAGTGAAGCGTCTTCTTCTTCTATTCGTCTGCGTTATCGTCCTACTTTCTCTGCCGCATGTTTGCCTGCGATTTCTTGGGCACCGCCCCGCCATTCCGGAATCCTTCGCGGAATTGTCCGGAAAACGGAAGCTTCCGGAGCAACCGGAGGACCTGGAAGGGCTGTCTCCGGGAATTGCGGAAAATTTTTCGTCGGCGACCGCTGGAAATTCTGAATCGGGTGTCGAAGTCCAGAGTCTGAGTTTTGGGAAGGCCTGCGCTAAAATCTTTTTCTTCCTCGTTGCACTGGCGGCCATGGGCGGATTGCTCATTTTTTTGCGACGACGTGGAGGTCTTTCTCCGGTGGGCCGTGGGGGTTCGCACATTGCCGTCTTGGAGACGCTGCGCCTTGGAACGAAGCACTACCTGGCCGTCGTCGAGTGCGGGCGAAGGCAATTTTTCATTGGCGTAACCCAGCAGAATGTCGCTCTCATCTGCGAATTGACCGGGGAAAAATATTTGGAAAAGTCGGAAAAATTGGGGGCGGAGAACGGCCAGTGATCCCTGCTCAGGGTGGCGATTTTTGGAAATTTTTGGATACCGGAATTTCCCGCCCCTCCTGGATGGAAAATAGGCGGCCATCGGCGACGATGAAGTGATCCAGGAGACGGACGCCGATGGAGCGCAGATTGAGGTCAATAATTTTTGTGAGCCATTCGTCGTGCTCCGACGGCAGTGGGTTGCCGTCCGGATGGTTATGGCAAAGTACGATCGCGGCACAGTCCCTCCGGAGGGCGCCGCCAACGATGGACCGTGGACGCAGGAAAACTTTTTCGCCTTCTCCGCTGGCCAGCCGTTCAATTCCCTCCGACATTAGGCGAAGCTTTCCATCCAGGTAGGCAATTTCCAGGTGTTCCCTCCTCTCCTGGCCCAGCCTGCGGCGCCAGTGCTCCTGCAGCGTTCTCCGGATGTCACCGTCCGCCTCTTTCGCGGCAAAGGTCCTCTGATCCAAGTATAGGAGAGCGATTTCCCGAATAAATTTCAAAACCAAAACCGACGCCGTTCCAATGCCGTCCACCGCCAGCAAATCTCCTTCTCCGGCATCTAAAATTCCTCTCAACGTTTGGAAGCGCCGCAGCAATTCCCTTGCCTGGGGTTTGACGTCGCAGCATGGGAGCGCAAGCGTCAGCAAAAATTCCACGACTTCGTGGGGCAAGAATCCCTTTAGTTCGCTTTGGGAAAATCGATTTCGAAGATTTTTTCTGTGTCCAGCGGCGGCCGCCGGCGACAATTTTTCGCTTCCATCACTTCCTTTAGCGGCATGCGGAGGGTTGCCACCGGGCTTTTGCTTCATCTTCCTAGGAAAATAGGTTATGCAAAACATTCTCCTCAGGCAAGCCGGCATCTACGGATGGTGCAACTTTCCTCCGCGGACACACAGCGAACGGCAAAGGAGTGGCTAAAATTTTTCTCCCACATTGCATCGTCGATTTTTCCCAAGGTTTCTTGACAGCATTCCCATTTATCCTTCCCATGGCCGCGGAGGCTGGGATTGGACGAAGAGGAAATTCTCAACATTTTACTCAGTGAAGTGGAACTCCTAGAAGCGGAAGGAGAAAGCGCGCTGGCACTGGGAAAAGAGCAATTGGAAATTGCCGGGAGGACCGGGAAAGAAGAAATCCCAAAAAGCCTTCTCCGGGAAGATAAAGCAGAATGCTCGAACCATCAACCGGCAGAAAGGGCAGCCGGAGTCTTTTCTCTTCCGGGAGGAGACAAGCGGACCCGCTGGGAGGAACTGCGGAGAATCGTCCTGGAAAGCCCCGTTTGTAGAAGCCATACGAAGCCGGGGAAAAAGGTAGTTTTTGGGGTTGGGAATTTGGATGCGGATATTTTTTTCTGCGGAGAGGCACCCGGTGCGGACGAAGAAATTCAGGGGGAGCCCTTCGTTGGCCGGGCCGGACAATTGCTGACGAAGATCATCTCTGCCATGGGATTGTCCCGTTCCGATGTCTACATCGGCAATATCCTCAACTGGCGGCCGGAAATGCCGTCATCCCACGGGAATCGGCCACCAACCCAGGAAGAAATGGACCTGTGCCTGCCCTTTCTGCGGACCCAGGTGGAGATCGTTTCCCCAAAGGTTCTCGTCGCCCTCGGCGCGACGGCCGTCAATGGACTCTTCGGCTACGACGCAGGACGCAGCATCGGCCAGATGAGGGGGCGTTGGCATGACTTTCAGGGCATCCCCGTCATGGTTACCTACCATCCGTCCTACCTCCTGCGCAGCCCCTTTGCCGGAGCCAAACGCACTGTCTGGGAGGATATGTTGCGTGTCATGGAGCGACTATCCATGCCGATTTCCGAGGAGCAGAGAAAATATTTTTGCAAGGAATATGAATGAACTTGGCCACTTTTGGCCGCACATGGACTACAATACCAAAATCAAGGCGGATTCGACAATGCCAAGCACGGTCATAGCGCTAGGAACATAGCTGCAAAAAATAGAAAAAATCCGCCGATCAAAAAAAGACTAATGGATAAGATTCTGTTTCCGCAGGATCAGCCGACCGTAGTCAAAGGCGCTTTTCCCGGCGGCCGGCTCGATTTTTTTCCAACCATCCTGAATCAATGGTTTAGCATCTCGGGACTTTTCCACGGCTATGAAATCACCCGTTCCGTCTTTCCTAAAAATGTCCACGGAAATCGGATTCTCGTCGACGCAAATTTGAAAATATTCGGATTCAGCTGCTCCACCATAGACAGGCTGGTTTTTCACGGAGAAGTGCGCTTCTTCGGGCACGGCGTCCCAGTTTGGAAATTTCACCACCAAATTGTAATCTTTTTGAAGGTTGTAGGAAACGATTTTTTTTGAATCTCTTGGAAAAGTAATTTCCTTCGTAACACCTTCCAAAGTAATGTCCAGGCCAGGATTACGGGCATCTCTCGCGTTCACGGGTGGGGTGCCCCTCGACGGGGCTGTGGGGGGGCCGGCAGATCTCGCACTAACACCGGTAAACCTCACCTCGACAAATGCAGATTTACTTCCTGAACTACTTCCATTGACCTCTTCCAGATTTGGATATTTGTCTATTTCAATATCCAGGTGAACGGGATTTTCGGCACTGCAAATACCTCTACGGTCGCCAGGTAAATAACAAGTTTTCAACTGCTTAATTTTGGGAAATTGGACTTCGGGAGGCATCTTCGTATTTGCCAGTCTTAGAGTGTAGCCATTGTCAGTTTCGTACGACGAACCAGTACCATCATTGCTTAGACGCACGGCATTTGTTGCAAATAATTGGCATAGGAAGTCTTCACGCTTCATGGGTGGTTGGTTTTGCAATTTCAAACATTCGAAAGAACTCTTTCCGCAAATAGAACTAGCACCGTCCCATACGCCTTTGACATCCCTGAGTCGTGGACAATCATCAATTATAAAACACCCCGATGGAAAAAGTCTAAAAACCTAAATTTATGGCCACCATGGCAATCGTAACCACCGCTTTGGCAACGGCCCAGACGCGAAACCTGGAAAAATTTTCACCCACAAGTTTTTTC
>JAITOA010000041.1 GCA_031290195.1 Puniceicoccales bacterium
GATTTTCATTTGAAAGTTGGAAATATTTTCAGTGTTTATTTCGTCCGTTGCGGTGACGTTTCTTGGAAACACTCCCTCTGCATTGGCGACGTTTCCGGGACCCTCGAACTTCAATACAAAGATAGAATGTCTGGACGAGCTACGCACATTAATATTCCACGTCTGTTGCGTGTTCTTCCTGAAAGGAATATCGGTCATGCTAGGACAATGTGCTGTCGTAATGAGCATGTCCGTGAGAGCATTTAAATCGCTAGGCTTTAGATCTCTTCGATCAGTGTTAACGAGGATTTCGCGCCCATTATTTTGACAATTGAAACGAGTGGATCTGATGTTTTGGTTAAGGTCGCATTTTGTGGCACATTGAATGAGCCAAGTATTTAAATTTGCAATATTTACATGAGGTGCACTATCTATTGTCAATTCTTTAAAAGAATTTCGACCCAATAGGGGGTTTCCGCCGTCCCAAATTCCGGTGACATCGACAAGACGGTCACAGAACGATATACTAAAACATTTAATGGCAGTTAGATGTTCTCCTGAAAAAACAAGGGTTCGCATCTCATCGCATTCCCTAAAGGAAATGAATTCCAGTGAATCAAACATTCCCCGCAGGGTCAAAGAAACAGGTCCACTATTTATACATCTGCTATATATGATATTTTCCAATTTTCTAAATTTTCGATGCTCAAAATCGTCTAAAACAAGGTTGTCTGGAGCCATTCCAATGAAGGTAAGCCGTTTCATTTCCGGGAATACGGTATCTACGTCTTGAATGCTTTCAAAAATTAAATCATAACCCCGCCCTTCTATTGTAATTTCAGCTTTAAAATTAACGCCTTCGCCGCGATTCACAAAATTAACACTTCTTACCTGATTGCGGGTTGCTCTATCGAATGCACGCAAAATGGCATTAACGCCCACGTAGATCGGCACTGGATTTTGAGGAGGAGCATCGACGACTACCGGCTCATTTGGCTGCGGGTCTGGAGGAGGAACATCGGCGGGTGGAGAGATTTCTTTTTCGTCAGAAAATTCGGGCGCATCGAGATAATTGCGAGCCCATATGACGAAAAGAATAATAATTATAAGCGCGAGAATATCGATGGTCACTATGTCAAATAACAGGGATATGTTCACAGGCCAAAATGCAAGGACACCACAGGAGGCTCCAATGATCGCACAGCAAGGAATGCAAGTGCAGACGCCCACCAGCCAAGATTTGAATTGGGGCGAAGGAGGTGCCGATGACAAAGCGGGCGACGGGTTTAGCATGTTCTCGAAGAGGTATGCCTCCGACGGCGATTTGGCAAGTGTTTTCCACGGACACAGCAAAGTGTCGAAGTTTCCAACGAAGTATGGAAGTTTTTGATGCCTGCCGTTGAGAAGGGATCTTTCCATCGGCATTGAAATTTCACGTTTCCGGAGGATGCCTCCAAAAAAATGTGGGTGGGTAAGGTGTCGCCTCCGTTCGGGTTGGTTTCTACGCCGAATTCACCGGGAGACCCGTGGTGGTCTTTTGTGTAAAAATTTCATTTGCACTTTGAAAAAGTGCAGAATATTTTGTGAGTATGGGTGAAATAGATACAAAAAATGGTCGTCCTAGACAATCCCCAAAAAGACTCATTTGGCCAATGGCGGCGATGGTCATCGCCGCCATTTTTGCAATCGGTTTTGGAATGCATGTCTGTTCCATTGTCAATGATGCGGACAAAGTTATGGAAGAAACTGCCTACCAGGTGGGCGCCTTCATGCCCTCCTGAAAAAACTTCCACCGTTTCTCCGTTGAAAAATCGGAATAGCCGTGCCATGACACCTCTGCCATGGGGCGGATTGGATGGTTTTGCGGAAACGGTTTGGACGGATTTTCCCTGGCGGCAGCGGGCGGCATCCTGCTAATTACTTTTTTCCTCCGTCGATTCCTCGTCCACTGGCTGCTACGGCGCGGAACACAGGCCCTGTTTCACTGGAATAGGGGGAATGGAGATTTTTCCAGAGCCCTGGAGGCCCCTCTCTCCGCCTTTGTCCTTCTCTGCGGCTTTTACGGAGCCGCCCGATTTGTTTTTCCCGACGGTGCCGCCATCGGCCGCTACTTCCATGGAATTTTCTTTCTTCTTCTGGCTTGGGTGCTTGTCTGCGTCTGTGACTTTTCCCTCGACGGTCTCTGCCGCCGGGCCAGGGACCAAAAAACAGAATATTCCGCCGTTCTATCCTTTCTGAGGAATTTTTTCCGCGTGCTCATCGGTGCCGCCGGCGTCCTGCTTCTTTTGAATTGTCTGGGAATTTCCGTCGCAGGCACCTTCACCACTCTAGGCATCGGCGGTGCTCTCATTGCCTTCGCCGCGAAGGACTCCGTTGCAAATATTTTTGGATCTCTTTCCCTCGTCCTAGACAGGCCATTCCGCGTCGGTGACTGGATCATTCTCAGGGATGGTTCCGTGGACGGTTCGGTGGAGCAAATTGGACTTCGTTCCACCCGAGTCCGAAGCCACGATGGCACCCTAGTAACCGTTCCCAATGCCCTTCTCACCAATGCGTCCATCGATAATTGGTCTCGGATGGGCGAACGGCGCGTGCGGCAGCTAATTCCCATCGCAGCGAATGCGACGGCGGCGCAGCTGAATGCTCTTGCCTTGCAGGTAGAAGAAGTTCTCCGGGAAGATGAGGACGTCCGGAGGTGCACGACGTTCTGCGCTCTCAGTAATTTTGAGCCCTCCGCCATCCAGGTCACTGTCCAGTACTTCACCATTCCGACGGACTTGATTCCCCACATGCGCGTCCGTCACAGGATAAACTGCGCCATTTTGGAAATTATTCATAGGCTGGGACTATCTGTTTCGACGCCTCTGGAAATGTGGCGCAATCTGGACCAGCCCTCCGAAGAACCGCAGCGATTGGATTCCCGTGGCCACGGCGATTGAACAGAGTTCCGGCTACGACTTCGGCGCCCTTAAATGGTTGGAGGAATTCATCGGAGGTGGTTCCCCCTTCAAGAGAGTGGCGGTCCTTATTCCAACGGGGCCCCTGCTTCTCCTCCTGAAGCAGCGACTGTTCCGTTCCCTGCCACGGCTCGCTGGCGTTTCCTTTTTCACCCCGGCAGGATTGCGGGAAGAATTGGCCAATTGGGAAAATTTTCAGGCAAAACTTTTCCCGGAGGAATGTTTTATTCCCTGGCGGCGGCGGCACGCCGCCGCCGCCGTCCATGACATTGGGCGCCTGCGGCCCTCGGAGCGGCATTTGCTGGAAAATTTGCCGGATCTGGAGCGCTATGAAAAAGTAGGGTTTTTTACCGCCGCCGCCTTCGACGCATCGCTGGAAGGACTTCCCGGAAGAATTCACTGGGAAAGGGCCTGCAGTTTCGGATTTCCCGAGGGCGACTGGGACCATTTTTCGCTGCTACGGAAATTCACTCACTCCTCCGGGGAAACTTTTCACTGCTTCCGCCGCTCTCCGAATCTGGAATGCGTGGTTCGTTGGAGGGAAATTTGGAACTACCGTGCCACCACCGCCGGCCGCGGCGGAGAGCCCCGCGGACGGCGGGAACTGCTCCCGGCCGGTGGACCGGAGGAAGCGGCGGAGATCCTCCGTGGAAGAATTTTGGAGCTCATCTCCTCGGGAGGACGCAGCGGGGAAAAATGTGGGAAAATTGCCGTCGTTTTTTCCCACTCCTACGGACTTAGCCATGCCGTTCAGTCGCAGCTGAATATCTCCGGCATAGGGTGCGCAAATTTCATCGAACCCGAACGACCGGCGGCCCTTGACCCGCTCCGGTGGAGCTGGCTGCGCTACCAGCGGCGGCAGAAACGGCGGGAATGCCTGGAACTTCTGCGGGCGTCGGCCGCCGCCGGCCGGATGGACCTGGACGGATTGGAGGCGGCCATCGACGCCACCATTGCCCACTGCCGGAAGGAGCTCTGCGACGACTGCGGCGCGACCACGGTTCGCCGGCTAAACTTCTGGTGGCGACCCCTGCCCGATGGAGCAACGCCCCTGGAATTTTTCGATGAACTCTGCGCAGATTTTCCCGAATGGAAGTCGCTGCAGGAGTCGGTGGATCTTCTTGCCGTCGGCCACAACACCGTTTCCAGGGACGTCTTTCTGGACTACTGGGAAGCACTTCTTGGGAGGGAAGAGCCGGGACAGATGTCTCTGGAACAACTGAATGCGCCGGTTCATCTGCTGACCTTTGCATCTCTTCCGGGACATTGGTACGACCATCTAATTCTCGCGGACGTCACGGAGGCCAACCACCCAACGACAATTCCCGGTGCACTCCTCGACGGAACCACCTGCTCCAAAATAAATGCCACCCTAAAAAACTTTTACTACGTTACGCCCGCCGAGCGCATTGCCCTCCGCGACAGCCATCTCTCCGAGATCCAATGGGAGCCCGGAACCGTGGACGCGATCTCCGTCGCGGGGGGCAATCTCCTGGAGGGAGGTCAACTGCACGGAATGGCCCAGCCATTTGTGGAAATTTTTTCGGGCCAGGAAGATGGATCTTCCCTGCGCAGCTGGCGCCTCCGGGAACTGGGACGAAGGGTCCCGGGAAATGCGCCGGAAAGGCAAATTTTCCCCGATAAAAAATTCCTGCAAATGCCCGTTCACGGATGGCGGAGGGAATGGACAAGACCCTTTGGGGCCCATGACTTTGGCTTTGGAGAGAACGGAGAGGCAATGGGGGAATGGGCGGAGCAAATTCCCTGCAAGGCATGGGAGCTGGCGGTGAAATTTCCAGAACGTGCCTGGCTGAAATATGTTCTCCACCTCACTGCGGCGGCGAATTCCATCTTTGAAGACCTGCCGCAGCTGCTGGGAACGGCGGTCCACGGAGCGCTGGCAACGGCGCTTCTGGACGGAAAGCCCACGGGGCCCAATTTTCCCCGGTACAGCCCCTGGCAAAGGGCCTTTCACCGGCAATGCGAGGGCTACGTGGATGACCTTTGGAGTCAGGTACGGAAATTTCGAGAATCTCTGGGGGATGCCAAAGAATTCGTCGAGGAAGATCTGGAAGGCGAGGTCACCATTGGAGGTGCAACTCTTTCCCTCCATGGCCGCTGTGACTGGCTCATCCAACGGGCCGATGGCACACAAATCCTCGTCGATTTTAAAACGGGAAACTCCGTCTCCGGCGCCACCCCCGCCAGCCTCTGTGCGGGAAATTTTCTCCAGCTAGCCCTCTACGGCCTTCTGCTGGAAACGCAGGGGAGGGGGCAGTGTGCGCTGCTAATTTTTTCCCCCTTCGCCAGGGGAAAATCCATCGAAATGGAAAAACTTACAGCGGAGGCAGACGAGAAATTGGCAGCGTTCTGGAAATTTTTCACCGCACTGCACGGACGGATGAATTTTGGCTATCGCTCGGAGGGGCAAGTGGCTGCACCGTTCCTCGCCTATTCCCATTCCCCCATCCCCAACGAGATTATCGAGGCCCGCCGCCGGGCCAGCGGCTTCTCATTCGGGCCCACTTCCGGAGAAATTTTACCGTGAATTCCCTGGAAGATTCCTTTGCCCGGGAGCGATTTATCACGGAGTGGCAGCGGAATTTTTCCGTGATTGCGCCGGCGGGGGTCGGAAAAACAACGGCCATCACGGAACGCATCGTCCACATGGCCACCGACGGGCGGGGAAAGGAATTTTTGGGCGAATTGGTGGTGGTGACCTACACGCGGAAGGCGGCGGCGGAAATTCGTCTGCGGATCAGAGAAAAATTACGACAAATGGGGAATCGGGCGGCGGAACAGTCCCTCGGTCGGGCATTTTTTGGTACCATCGATGGGTTTTATTCCTTTTTAGTGAAGGAATTTGGGAAAAATGTTGGCCAGGGGACGGCGGCACAGGTCGTGGCGATTGGCGACGAATTGGAAACGGCGCTTTGGCAGGACTTTCTCGAGAATAATGACTGGAGTTCGCCGCTGCCAGGGGACCTTCTGGACAAATTATTGCGACTTTGCCCTTGGTCCACCCTGGCCGAGCTGGCACGGAGGGCAGTCCCCGTGGATGGGGGAGACAATTCGCTTCCCGATGCCTTTCCCAAAATAGAGTGGGAGAAAATTTTTCCGTCGAACCCCGGGGAGGAAGAAAAGTTGCCGAAAAATCTCCGGGACCAGCTCCAGGTCATTGCGTCCTGGCGAACGTCCCATGAAAAAGGCAACTTCGCACCACTTCGCCTTCCAGAAAAATGGAGCACACGACCGCTGCGGGGAACGCCCTTCGCCGAACTCTGCGTAGCCCACTGGCTCCGACCTCTCTCCAATTGGGTGGAAGTCGTGGGTGGATTTTTTTGCAACCGTCTGGCGATGCGCTACCGGGACCATCGCCTGGCCAATGGCCTGGCCACCTACGACGACATGCGTCACCTCGCCCGCGGTCTTTTGGAAAATCCTTCCGTTCTGCGCGAACTGCGGGAAAGAAACTACCGCGTCCTCATCGACGAGGCCCAGGACACGGCACCGGAAGATTTTTCATTTTTCCTGCGACTAGTTCCAGGGGAATGTGACTCCCCGAAGCCCCTCCAGGGCCACTTTTCCCTGGTCGGCGACGGCCAGCAGTCCATCTATGCCCGGGACGCAGAGGCTTTCGGACGCTTTGCGGAGCTCCTCGAAAATCTCAAAAAATCCGAAACGGCGGAGGAACTTACCTTCTCCGTAACCATGCGCTGTCCGAGGGCCGTTGTGAGCTGCATCAACGCCCATTTCCCGCGGGTTTTTTCCGGGGAAAAACAGGCCGCCTTCGTCCCCATGACAGCCCGTCCCGGAGCTGCCATGGGCGGTGTCCACGCACTGCCACTGGCCGTGGAACGGGAGGGAAAATTGTCTACCATCTCAGAAATGGAAGCCATTGCCCGCTATTTTTCCGAAAAATCTCCCGGGGACTTTGGTGCGGGAAAATGGGGGGACATTGCCATTCTCTGCGGACTGCGGAAGGCCCAGCTGCGGGTCTTTCGTCGCATCCTAGCCGCTGAAGGTGTTCCCTGCCAGCTGCGGCTGCGGGGCAATTGCTGGAACTCCCACCTCCTCTTCCGGTGGCTCTGTGGAATTTTGCGAATCTTTCTGGTCCCCACCGACGCCGTCGAAGCCGTCTTCGTCCTCCGGGAAATTTTTGAAGTCGACGACGGAACCATTGCAAAGTTTCTCCGCCGCTTCGGCCAAGAAACCATCGCCCGGCTGCTGCTGGGAGAAAAATACGACGGCGCCACCGGGGAAGATTTTCCTTCTATTACGGACCCACTGGAACTCCTGGCGGAGGTGCGAAATCAATTACAAAATTCAAAAATTGTTGCCGCACTGGAGTCCATCGACGGAGCAGTGCGCCTCCTGGAGAGGGCCCGACGCTGCGAACCGGAATGCTGGATGGCCCATGAAAGGCTTTGGAAATCCCTCCTGTACTTCGCCGAAGAAGGAGAAGCGGGCGGATCATCCCTGGCAGGATTTTTTGCATCGCTGCGGAAAAAGTTTTTTGAGCCCTGTGAGCCGGACGCGGCGGATGACCGCTGCATTCAATTGGACAATCTGCACGGTTCCAAGGGACTGGAATGGCCGGTGGTCATTCTTCCCTTCTGCCGGCACGCCGTAAGTTCCCGGAGCGAATATCCACCCATTTTCACCGTCCACGGAAAACAGCCGAGGCTCCTGCTCACCCCCCACGGCGATGCCTACGGAGCCTTTCGGAGTCGGCAACCGGACGACGAACTGCGCAATCTGCAGCGCCTCTCCTACGTGGCCATGACACGGACAAAGAATACCCTAATCCTCTCCTACGACCGAGGAAACGAGGAACCGGGGATTCTTTCTCCGGAGAAAATCATGGGAATTGACCTGGAAAAATTGCCCCTGTGGCAGCCCTGCGCGGTGGTTGACGGCCTTCCCTTCAGGGAAGAACTTGCCTTTGCCAATGCGCTGGAACCCGGGAATCAGTTCGGAATTGACGCCGAAGAAATTTCCGCGGTGCCCCCGCAGATCCGCCGGCCCGCAGTTGCGGGCCGGCGGGAGGAGATCATTCCCAAGGAAAGGCAAAACGCTTCCACGGACTACGGAATCTGGTGGCACAGAACGATGCAGCTTTTCCCCTGGGAGGACAAGGAAGCACGGGGGCTCTATCTTTCGAATGCTCCGGAAAAATCACCGGACCCCCAACGGGCCCGCGGAGAACTAAATGCGTTTCTTCACTCCCGCTGGCTCCGGGAGCACGGGGAAGGCCTCTGGAAATTTTTTCCGGAGTGGACCATGGAGGTCATGGAAGGGGTCTTTCCCCCGCGGCGGTCCGTCATCGATCTTCTCTGCGTGGACGGGGAAACCGGTGCCATCGAAATTCTCGACTGGAAAACGGAATTCATTCGACGGGAAGATGTTAACGACGCAATTGCCTTCCATGCCAACCAGCTGCGCCACTATGAAGCCCTCCTTCAGCAGTTTGAAAAATGCCCCGTAAAACTCGCGGTCTACTTTAGCGGACTGGGCGAGCACTTTTCCCCTTAGACTCTAGGAGCCAAAATTTAAGTTTACGGAAGATTTTTCCTAGCTAGAATGTGGATCGATGAATAGATTAGGAGTACATGGATCCTCGGGCATGCCGGTCCTTTTGACCGAAATTGCGGACAAGATAAACGCAAAGAACCAGGATGCCACTGGAACGCATCCCGTGCCAGCGGTGAAAACTTCGCCATTGGACATGCTTAAAGATGCATTTTTCAAGGTTGTGGAATTTTTTCTTTATTTCGAGGAAAACCGAAATCTTTCGTCGCTTATCGGTTCAATGCGAGCTTCGCCTGAAGACGTTGCACTTTTAAAAAATATCCTCATGGGCATATCAAATATGCCGCTTGTGCGTGTCCCTTCTACTGACGATCGTTCCGTACAACTTATTCGGCTAGCTACTCTTGGCAATCTCGGTGATTCCCATGCGGAAGATTTGAGAAAACTATCTGCCGACGTAGGGAAGGGAGCGGAAGACCTGCGCCGGGAAGCGCGAATGGACATCCCTGAAGCCTACCTCAATCCCCAAGATAGTGGGGAATTAGAAGACATTCCCCTTTGAATTCATGGGCTGGAACTGCATGCGGCGAACTTGAAAAAACACATCTCCAGCCTCTTCTGCGGAAAGGAGTCGGACGGCCCCACGTCTCCGACCGCCTATGGATTTTTTGAAGCTTTCAATGGCCGGTTCCGGGACCCGGCGGCCCTCCAATCCACGGTGATATGCAGTGCTTCCAGCAGCTGAACATCCAGTTCCGGAAGGTCATCTCCGTCCCTGCCTCCACCCTGCTTCTGGCCGTTTTCCCCTTCCTGCGCCGCATCAAGTAGTACATCGGTAAATGGATAGTTCTTTTCAGCCAACGCGAGAATTTTTTCTTCGAGTCGCTGCCGGTAGGCCCTGTCCCCATCCCTCTGCCGCCTCCGCTCCTCAATTTCCAGGGAAAATTGCTTCTGCTGCACCTTTTCTCCAAACCGGGCCACCCGCTCCTCCAGTAATTTTCTCTCCGGAAAATTTTTCCGGCTTTCACTTTTTACGCGGAGGAAATCGATGAGTTCCTCGGAAACGACCCAGGGATCAACCCGGTCAAGCCCCTCCCAGGGAGCCTCCGGAACGGCATCCCAGGCAAGCGCGTGCCCATTATCCGCCTCGCCAAAGGGAAGCGCGTCGTTGAAGGACGGCAGGGGAATATCGGCGGCAACTCCCTGCCGTTGAATGGATTTCCCCCGCGGACGATACCATTTTTGAATGGTAATGCGGGCGGCTCCCAGCTGGGGACCATTTTTTAGGAAAAGGAAAGACTGGTTCATGGGGAGAATGGCCTGAACGGAGCCCTTACCGTAGGTAGTTTTATCCCCAACGACGATGGCTCGCCGGTGGTCCTGGAGGGCACCGGCGAGAATTTCCGACGCGGAGGCGCTCTGCTTGGACGTCAGAATAACGAGGGGTCCTTGGTAGAGAATTTCCGGACTTGCATCGGAGAATACCTGCACGTGACCTTCGCCGTCCCGAACCTGGACCACCGGGCCGCCTCCGAGGAAGAGCCCGGCAATGGCGATGGCCTCATCCAGCAGCCCGCCGGTATTTCCTCGCAGGTCCACCACGAGGCCTTCAATTTCCTTGGTAGACAATTTTTGGAGCAATTCGGTGACATCGCCGCAGCTGCCACCACCCTCTCCGGGACGGCTGCTCCCGTAGAATGCGGGCAATTTTAAGTAGCCCAGGGGGATCGTCTTTTTCCCTTTTCTGTCCGGCACGGAGTAGACCCGTGCCCTGGCCCGCTGGGAGGTGAGTTGAATTTCATCCCGCAGCAGCGAAACTATCTTTCGCTCGGATGGATCGCCGTCGGCCGGCTGCACGTGGAGGGTCACCGGCGTTCCCTTGGGTCCTCGGATGAGTTTGACAACCCGATTGAGCCGCATGCCGATAATGTCCACCGGCTCCTCTTCCCCATTCTGCACCGCCAAAATTTTATCTCCCACCCGCAGCTGGCCGGAACGCTCCGCCGGACTACCCGGGTAAATTTCCACGACCTTGCAGTAGCCGTCGTCATCCTGCAGGGCCGCACCGATGCCCATGAGGGAGTTTGTGAGGGCACTGCTCTGAAAATCCTCCCAGGTGGAAGCGGAAAGAAAGGAGGAGTGGGGGTCATAGAGTCCGGCGACGCTGTTTAGGAAAAGTTCTTGAACCAGATAGGGTTCCACGTCATTCACCGATTCGCGGAAGCGGGTAAAGCGGCGGCGCAGGTTTTCCTGGGACTTCTGCAGGTCCTCCTCCCCGTCGGGTTGCAGCTTTCCATCGGGCAAACTCTTCTTGCCCGCGGAAGGCCGACGGATGGTCTTTCCTTCCTCCCCGTTCCGCCCCGCCAGCAGCATCTCATTGAGCAACTCAAATTCCAATCGCCTCCGCCAGAGGTCCTCTAGCTCTTCCTCCGCCGTGGACCAGGGGACATCTTTTCTGTCCGGTTCATAGAATTCCGCATCGGAAAAATTCGGATTTCCCCGCAGGAGTTCGTCGACGTGGTCCATGCGAGCGTTGGCACGGCTGCGGAAAATTTCATAGATGGCAAAGGCCGGCTTTACGCTGCCGCTGTTGAGAAAAATGTCCAGAGTTAGGTTGTAGCGGGAATGGATGGCGTCCACGTCCGACTGGAGAAAAAATAACCTCTGTGGGTCCAGATCCTCCAGGTAGGCGTCGAGAATCTCCTCCCGTGAAAGTGCGGAAATTGGCCGCCGTTCGTAGTGGATGCCGGATAGGCAGCGCACCATGTAGAGGGTCTCCGTGTGCATTTGGGCGGTCGGTTGCAGGGACTCCGCACCGTGGCAGGGGAGAAGAAGGCAGAGGGAGAAGGAGAGAGATGCAACCCAGGGCCACGGATGTAAAGCCATGGGAACGACGGTGGCGAATTTTCCGGGGAAGTCCACGGTAAATGTGGAACTCCGACAATCGTGCCGGAAACGAGTGGAGGCAACCGGACCGAAAAACTACGATACCTACGGAGCATCCTCCCCTTCTTCGTCGTCGTCCCATCTATGGCGCATCTACTGCTCCCCGTCCACTTCCCCTTTCCGCCTTTTTTTTTCTAGCCCCTTCAAGTCCGTGCTGGAAAACACGGCACCATCTGGCAATTCAAATTTGAATTTGTTGGCCGCATTTGTTTTAGCGTGCATCTGCAACGATGAATAGGTTTCGTGCAGCAATCCCAGTATTCTGTTGACGTTATATTCGGTCGCACCTTCGACAACGGAAAATAACCCGCCGATCGGCGTTTGCTCCACGGTTTTAGCAAATCTAGACTGAACATCTTCTCTACCTTCACATAGATCCATTGGAAATATAATACTCGACTGGACTGAACCAGTCCCCCCATCGTCCAAAATTGCATTCAAAGCCAATTTTCTAACAATCTCAAAGGCCCTTCCCATGGTGAGTACTTCTCCTCCATCCTTAAGCTTTAGTTTGTTATCCAATTTTCTATATCTCCACGACTCTTCGAATGAATTGTTACGAGGCAAAATCTCGTCGCCGATTTTGAACATCCCCATTGCACCTGCGAGATCTACGGTGGCATCTTTGATTGCAGTAATCGCATTACTTAGAGGCTCATTGAACGCCCGGTCAGATATCTCGGAGTCAGATTTGAAAATGTCTCGAAACAATAGGCGATGAAGACTACTACTAAAGCAGAGATCCTGCGAACTGGGAAAATTAACTTCTACGCATCCTTCAGTGCAACTTGAACGCGCACTCGATTTTACTGCGACATGGACCACATTCCGCAAAAATGCTCTTCGGAACTCTTCCCCATCTCCCGTGATTAGAGGCGAAGGTTCGATGGAGGCAAGGTGGGCATGAAGAGCATCTATCGCGGTGAGAATACTTTTATCCGATATGAGGACGCCAAATATTCGTCCTGTTTCCGCCTCAACCACTCTCCGCTGCATTGTCTTCCCGTTGATAAGGCCAATAAGATAGAAAGTGTTTCGTAGTAACTCGGCGAACCCATCGGCAGCGATTGCAGGAGCCGCTGAGCTTTCTCCGGGAACTTCGACCGCCGGTGGCTGTTTGGAATTGACTGAACTCCTTGCCTTGGATTTAAATTGCCTGCCACCAATTGCGGAATTAAGAACCTCGACTAAGGTAGGTTGGTCCGCCACTATTGACTCGTCCGCAAGGGCATGAATAATCCTTTCACTATCATCATCCGTTAGTTTATCATAGGGGGTATTATTTTTCGTTACAATGGCATAGCCATTAGGTCCGATGGCCCGGTTAATGTCATCCACAAGTTTTCTTGCATGGTAAAGTACTTCCGCATTGTCAACGGCTCCCGCCAGCGACGTGTGATAGGGACCGCTACGCCGCAGACATTTTTCGTCAAATTGTATTTTGAGACTTTCTTTCGAAGTAAAAACTCGAACGACAAATCCCACACACCACGCAAAAAAATTCTTTATTTTCCCCCAAGGACTTAAATTTCCCGCATCGAAAAAATTCGTTTTTACGTCGAATGCCAGTTGTTTTTCCGATGCTTCGTCCAGGAGACTTAGGCTCCGTTTTTCTACTTTTTTTTCAATGTACTCCTTGGTTTGGTCTCCGGCAATCGATGCAAACTTTCCCCCGTCAAACGCGGAAACATTCGATGTCACCTTCGGCCTTAGCCAATTTCCCCATCGGCTTCTTCTAAGTTTCCGCGCCTGTTGATTGTCAAGCCGTTCCGCTGCGCATATGTGGCAGGGATAGGCAATAGTAGCATCAATGACTTTTCCTTTCAGCGCAGTGAGAGTTTCTCCGAGAAATCCTAACGCTTTTAGAACCATTTCCATATTCGCATTTTCTGGCACGCACATTGCTCCATATAAGCCGGTATCTTTAATTGCTTCATTAAATGCATCCTGTGCACTACCATCGCCTTGCATGGCGGAAATTTTGCCAAACCCTACCATTGCGTATTGGATGCTCTCCCAATCTTCCGAAATGATTTTTTTAATATCTTCAATAATAATCTTTAGGGCGTCCTCTTTCCTCAGCGCTTTTGCTTCTTTCGATCCATTTCCATGGGAAAATAGTAGGGTGTCAATGCCCTCGATTTCATTCCATTTGCTGGAAAATGAGGAACCATCACCGAAGAGTGGGTCGGTAACTTCAATTTTCGCAATCATCTTCTGAACGGATTCCGCCGTAGGCTTTTGTGCCGTAAAAACTTCGATTTCTTCACATACTGAAAGTAACTTCGCCATGGGCTGACCTGCGTTCGACACATCCTCACTACCATCGGCTGGAGCTGGTTTTAAAATACCACGAAAAATGCGATGCGTGCGAATTTCGCGAAAGGAGAAAAGTTCATAACCCTCTGCCATTCCAGTAAAACAAATGTCCACATTCCTATTTTCCTCAGGCGTCACGCGGACTTGTCCTTTTGTTGCACAGTAAGCCACATTCCACAGGAACGCATCGTAGAATTTTTCTTCACTGTACACGGAAGGTTCCAGAGAACCTTTGAGGCTGACGTACAGTTCTCCAACTGCGGATCTTATTCTATCGCTGTCTCTAAGAAAGGCCACGGTTGCAGTAACCGAATCGTTAATCGCACTTTGCTGCTCCATCCTTCTGTGCATATTCTTGCACATTTCGACGGTTTCTCCTATAAAATCGGTAACTTCTCTTTCCGTTGAATTTTCATCGGACTGGCCCGCCTGGATTTCCTTTGGCTCAACCCTAAACAATTCTTCACCCCCATTCCCGCCAATCGCGGCGCCGAGAAATTCAGCCAAGAATGCGGAAGGGTTACGTCCCTTGGGCGCAAAATCTACTTTCCCCGTAAGAAATTTGATCACACTAGCGCGGTCATCGGGAGTTAGTTCCGCATAGGAATCGCCGTAACCTTCTCCCGCATTGACTATTCCCTTGCTGTCACTTTCTTCTTTTTTTCTTGTTACGGTAAAACAGCCGTTGGGACCGATTGCATCGGCAACGGCATCCGCGACGCTAGCCGCCCGCGCCTTGAGGTCGGCGACAGCGACGATGCGGGGGAAAATTTTACTACTACCCGCTCCGTGCTTCCCTAGAAATTGACGGTCAAATTGTCTTCTGAGTATGAAATTGGGAATGAAAACCCTCGCAAAAAATCCAGCAACACCCTGCAGAAAATTCGCAAATTTCCCCACGTCGGAGGGACGTCCCACGGCACTGAACTCCGTTTTTACGGAATTCACCAGCGAACTGTCGACGGGACATTTGGATTTTCCCTGGATGTAGCTGCGGGTTTTCCCTGCGAG
Source organism: Puniceicoccales bacterium (assembly GCA_031290195.1). Lineage (GTDB taxonomy): Bacteria > Verrucomicrobiota > Verrucomicrobiia > Opitutales > JAIRLM01 > JAITOA01. The sequence continues at coordinate 14,745 of JAITOA010000041.1, forward strand.
GATTCCAGAATACTTCCATTCATCGAACGTTGAAATCCGTATGTCTCTGTTTGTCATTTTTCCCCTTCACCGTGCGAACCAGGCCCTAATTTTCCCGGGGAAATAGAGAACCAGAGAGAGGGATTCGCTGGCCGGGCCGGGCCGGAACAAAGACTTCCGCCGCGGCGCGGACACCGCGGACGAAATTCCCAAAAAACAAAGGGGGCAGACTCCATCACCGGCCAAGCCACCCCGTAGAGCCCAAAGCGCCGGCCACCCTCTACGGTCCCCCGCGCCGCGCGATCGAGAGACCGTGGGAAGCGTTCCTAGACGCCTCCTCCTCCTTATTTTATTTCCCTTTTCCGCGCAGTCTTGAGGTCGCTCGCTTGGCTACTCGTAAACTTATCCTTCGCGGTCAGTTGAGCAGTGGCTTTGGGCGCTGCTGCCGGCGCCGGTTGATCATCCGGTGCTGGTTTCATAACGTTAGAGGTGTCGGTCGCCGCTTTCGTTACGGCAGCCTTCATCGCAGTAAGGGTATCCGCTGCCAACTGCAACAAGGCATTGGCTTTGTCTTTGTTCGCTCCACTAGCGGCGAGCACTTGGCCGGCAAGGGGCGTATCCTTCAATGCGGCAGATAGGTTTTCTGCGCTCAGATCGTCTGCCGATATTTCCGCGGGAGATTTAACCGTGCCAAACACATTACCTTCGGTCGTCCAGTCTGTATGCCCATCTGTAGCACTTTTCACCGCTCCTCTAAGCAGACCAAAAACAGCGTCCGCGGTCAGCACTGTCGCTTCTCCACCACCAGCTCCGGTGGGTTTTGGGCCAGTAAACAAATCCGCCACGCCAGCGTCGTCCCACGCATCTTCGAAGGACTTTCCAGAACCATCGCCGCCCATTAACCCGGTATCGACATCAATCGCCTCAATCGCCCTTTTAGCAGCGGTGCTCTTGGCCGTTTCCGTGGCCTCTACATCAACCCCAGGAGGCTGAGTGGAAGAGGGGGCAGCAGGCGCTAGCACCTTTTCAAGTGCAGTAAAAACAGCATCCAGCTTCGTTTTGAAACTGCGGCCGAATCCATCTGTTTTGCCGCTGCCGTCTACCTCAAGAGTGGCTGCAGGATTTAAAATACCCTTGAATAGAGGGTTTCCCCGTGCTGCATCGAGTGTCGTTTCATTGCAAGTTACCGACGCAAGATCGACAGCCACGTCTTCAGGATTTTCAGCGCCATCCCAATCACGCGCAGCAGCTTTCGCCGCAAGGTAGGCCCATCTCGTCTTGAGGGCAGCTGTAAAGCCTGCCTCAGATTTCGCCGAAGGACAAAGACCACCAGAATCCTTTATTTCATTGTACAAAGCCCTTATCGCCGTCTCTACATCCGTAGTCCAGATAGCTCCATCTTTGGCGATATTTGCAGCAGCAACTTCAACGGCACCTCGCTGTGCTATCTTCGCCGGAACTCCACCGGAGAGAGCAAAAACATCCCGCAACGATTGCAGCAATTCACCAGGAACGATTTTTTTTGGAGCATCCGCTGGTGCGGGGGAGGCGTTAGGATCCACAACTGCGCCCTCGAGAGTCCACTCTTTGCCACCTACAGGCTCCAATACCGCATTGAAAAAATTAGTCAATTGCGCTTTTGCTTCACCGCTTCCAAGCTCAAAGCCAGTAACTTTCCCCTGATTTCCTAGGAAATCGACAATTTTTTTACGTAGATCTTTAGGGACGGCAACGTCACTGGCAGAACTACCTGACTTCGCGACGAAACAAGCTTTCTGACCGCTGAGGGATGCCACGGCGTCTTCCGCGAACTTATCTATTGCCAGTCTAGTCTCCGCGTTTGCGACGACACCCAAAAAAATCGCATGATTTTCAGGCGACCTACATAGGGCCTTAAATTGTTCCGTGAGTTTCTTGTCCGGAGTAAGCCATCTGGCTATGGTTCCAAAAAATCTTCCAAAAAATGCAAGAAAACCCGACACCGTACTGGATGAAGTGTTACTAAACACTGTTTTTATACTGTTCTTAAACACACTAATTTGTTCGTTGACTCCATCATCTGCGGCCTTCTTAAATAGACCTTTTTCACCAAGCACTTCATGCAACACATCCGGGGCAACGCCCCCAAAACGAGCCTTCTCAAACGCAGTAAGACCTAATTTCCCCATCCCACACCTCCAATGTGAGGGATTAGGTCTGAGCTTCGCAAAAAAAGCAAGAATTTTCTAGAAAAAATTTTTGAAAATTTTTAATCCACGGGCAACTTTCGATCTCGCCGCCGTAGGTGTGGTGGAGGACGTTTGCCTGTTTTTTTGAGTCGATGGAAAAATCGATGCACGAAAGACCCTAGTAATCAATTCTTTATAAAATTTCCCCATCGAAACAGCGGGATATTCTGAGGAAAAAAACTCCCATTCAAAAGATTTTTCTGTCCAAAAAGTTAAAAACTTACCATACTTTGCCCTGCGATGTGTTCAGTTGGTGGTTTGTCGTCCTCGTCCTATACTCGTCCACCGAATCCTTCCACGGAGACGGAAAAAAAGCCTGAGCCGGAAAAAAAGGAGGAGGTGAAGAAAAAGCAAACGTCTGGGCCGGAAGCGGAAAAAGAAAAAAAAGAAACGCACATGGTGCGCAATTTGCTGCTCATTGGCGGCTGCACCGGGATGGCCGTTCTTTCAATATTTTTCCCGCCAGCGGCCATTGGCTTCGCCGCAATGTCACTATTCCTGAAGGGACCCGAGGACGGCGTGGACCGCAGCGAAATCAACCCACAGGGAAGCTTTCTGGCTCCGGGAGAGACGCCAACGCCACCACCAGACCGAAAGAAGAAAGAGAAGAAGGAGGAGGAAGAAGCGCATCCAGTTCTTCCGCTGGATGAAGAAAATTTGGCGTCAGAACTTAACCCTCTCACTGGTGAAGAGGATGACAGAACAACCCCTGACAATGATGAAGTAGGCGGTGCTACTACTGATCATCCTGCTACTCTGCCGGACGCTAGTCCTCCTGCTGTTCCAGGAGATGGTCTTCCGGATGCCACCGTGTAAACACAAAACTCCTGCTCCAAAAAACCATGCGCAGGGAAGAAATCGACAACCCGAAGGCACTATCCAGCGGAGGAGGCGAATGGGACCCGCGGGGAATGTCTAGGCTTTCAAAATTCCAATGAAGGCCTCCTGGGGAATGGCCACTTTCCCAATGCTTTTCATGCGCTTTTTCCCCTCCTTTTGTTTCTCCAACAGCTTGCGTTTGCGGGTGATATCCCCGCCGTAGCACTTGGCAGTAACGTCCTTGCGAAGAGCTCCTAGGGATTCCCGGGCGACGACAGTGCCTCCGATGGCGGCCTGGATGGCAACCTTGAACAGCTGCCTCGGGAGCAATTCCTTGAGTTTTTCGCACATGCGGCGGCCCTGGGCGACGGCCTTCGTGCGGTGGATGATTGTGGAGAAGGCATCCACGGATTCGCCATTTACGAGAATGTCCAACTTCACCAGGTCCGCTTCCACGTAGTCGGCCAATTCGTAGTCCATGGAGCCGTAGCCTCTGGTGATACTTTTCAGGCGGTCATTGAAGTCGATGAGGATCTCGTTGAGGGGAATGCTGCAGGTTAGCATGAGTCGGTTGCCTTCGAGGGTCTCCGCGTTGGTGCAGACACCTCTTTTCCCGTTGAGAAGACCCAGAATGTCTCCGAGGGAATCCGTGGGCACGTGCAGGACGGCAATGATGGTGGGCTCCTCGATATGGTCGATGGAAGACGGATCCGGGAAAAATTGCGGATTATCGATTTCCCGCCGGCTGCCATCGGTGAGAAATAGACGATAAATTACGCTGGGATAGGTGGAAAGCACGTCCAGATCATATTCCCTCCGGATGCGTTCCTGGACAATTTCCATGTGGAGCAGGCCAAGAAATCCGCAGCGGAAACCGAAGCCGAGGGCAATGGAACTTTCAGGGGTGTAGGTTAAGGCGGAGTCATTGAGCTGCAGCCGACCCATGGCCGCCTTGAGACGCTCGAAGTCGGAGGCATCCAACGGGTAAATGCCGCTGAATACCATGGGCCGCACCTCCTTGTAGCCCTTCAGCGGTTCTCCGGCCGGTAGCGCCGCGGCGGTGAGGGTATCGCCAATTTTAATTTCCGAGACGGCTTTGACGCTGGTCACCACATAGCCAACCTGGCCGGCGGAGAGCTCCGCGCCGGCGACCATGGCCGGTGTGAAGCAGCCAACTTCCTTCACCTGGGTCCGCCGGCCCGTCTGCATCATCAAAATTTCATCCCCCAGGCGCAGTTGTCCTCCGAAAATCCTCACGTAGCAGATCACCCCCTTGTAGGGGTCGAAGACGGAATCAAAGATGAGCGCCTTTGTTTCTCCGATGACCCCGGGCGGCGGAATGCGGTCCACGACGGCTTCCAAAATTTCTCCGACTCCAAGCCCCGTCTTTGCACTGGCCAGGATGGCTTCTTCCCGTGGCAGCGCCAAAATTTCCTCCATCTGGGCCATTACCTTTGGCACATCCGCGTTGGGCAGGTCCACCTTGTTAATTATGGGTATGATTTTCAATCCCTGGCGCATGGCCAGCTGCGCATTGGCAACGGTCTGCGCCTCAATCCCCTGGGCGGCGTCGATGAGCAGGAGAGCCCCTTCACAGGCGGCGAGGCAGCGGGAGACCTCGTAGGAAAAATCCACGTGGCCGGGGGTGTCCATCAGGTTAAGGCGGAACTTTCCAAGCAGCGGATGCCCGTAGTCCATGGAAACCGGATGGCTCTTGATGGTGATGCCCCGCTCCCTCTCCAGGTCCATGGAATCCAGTAGCTGGGCCCGGCTTTCCCGCTTGGAAATCGCCCCGGTCCTCTCCAGCAGCCGGTCGGAAAGGGTGGTTTTGCCGTGGTCAATGTGGGCGATGATGCAAAAATTTCTAATAGAAGAAGGATCCATCGGACCAGGGGTTTTTAGGACATTGGAGCGCGGATTCAAGGAAAATACGGGGAAGGTTGGCCCGCGCAGACCCGCTCCCTTCTTTGCCATTGCAAATTAGTGAAAACGTTCTACCTTTTAAAATCAAATGAATCTTACCGTAGCGAATGTAAAAACTCCCCTCCAGGTTGGTTTCTTTGAAATATTTTCAGAAACCAGTTCCGTCCACAGTGTTGTAAAAACACATCCGGTGGCCTGCACCTGCGCAATTCTTTCCGACATACTGCTAGCTTTTACGATTCTAGTGCCAATAGTGGCAATGGTTGCCACTAGGGTACACCATGGCCAATGGGTCGTTGGCTGGTTTTTACTGCGCATGTGCGCATCCCACTTTTTAGAATCCGAAAAAAAAGAAATTCCTCCGCCCGGACAAGACCCGCAGCCACCTTCACCCGATGATTCAACGAAACCGCAACTTGTTGTTTCTCCGCCGCAGCCGAACGAAGTGGAAAACCCTCCGCCCATTCCTCCCAATGCGCCTTCGCCGGGAGACAGCGGCGGAGGAAACGGTCCCCCGAAAAAAGAAGAAAGGCCGGGAAATTCCAAGCTACCGAATCCAAGTCCAGGCCAACCGGGAAAAGCGAATGCTTTCGCTCCTAGGAGAAGCAGTTTGCCAAGCAATCCTTTACTGCCCGTGGACGGTACGCCGCCGAAGGCGGC
>JAITOA010000022.1 GCA_031290195.1 Puniceicoccales bacterium
TCCAAGCTACCGAATCCAAGTCCAGGCCAACCGGGAAAAGCGAATGCTTTCGCTCCTAGGAGAAGCAGTTTGCCAAGCAATCCTTTACTGCCCGTGGACGGTACGCCGCCGAAGGCGGCAGCGACGACTCCCGACCAGGAAACTCCTTTGCCGGAAGATGTGGCTCCTCCCAGCAATCCAACTTCCCCTCAGCCGCCGCCCGGAGGGCAAGTTCCTGCACCGCCAAACGTGGCCCCTCCCGCCAGACAGGTTCCTCAGGCACCGGATTCCTCGAAAAGACCCGAAGAAGGCGAAGGCGATTACAGGACCCGAATTGCCCATGAGCACAGTGCCTACGTCGAAGCTCTGCAAAATTTTACCGAAGACACGATACAAGAATCCGGGTACCAACTCCGAGATTGTGGCACAAACGCAACCGCGAGCTGCGCATATTGCTGCATGGCACACCAGTCGGACCCCATAACCTACCCATGGGAAAATGACAAATCAAGCGATACATGGAACATTCGTAAGTTTAGAAATGAACTAGTGATTAAATCATTGGATCTTATTGCAAATAGAATCAATGAAGTGCGTCCTGAAAATGCTCCCAATGGTCTCTCTGAATTATCAGAAGCCATTGATGAAATTAAAAAAGTGGTTGAAGTCCACAGGGATCGCGGCGCGAACCAGTCAATTTTCAAGGCAGTGGAAGTAGACAATGCCAATAGTTCTAAAACAAGAAAATTCTATGACCTACACGGGGAATTAACCATAGATGCGACGGCATGCGCATCCGTGAAACCACTCAGAGCTGATCTAGAGGATTATCTTCACGAATACGCTGCGTTTATTTCAGAATATTCGTTTATGCTTGAGAATAGTACTTCTGCTATGCGAATTGCTTACTGCGAACAGTTGCTCAGTAGTCTTTCAGGTGTTCGTGCTAGCTGGGGTGGGCTCCCTTGTAGAGATATCATCTATAAACACCTAGTGCTTCTTAGGAATGAATTGGCCAAGTCGGAAAATAACGCGGGAGTAGTCGCTTTGCTCGAAAAAGAGATTGAAAATTTGACAAGGGAAGAAATGAATAAAAAGGTAATAGAAGGTGTGTCTGCAATAATCACTGCGGCAAGTGGTAACGACGACCTTAGAGGGGCACTTACACTCTCCGAAGAGCTCCAACGCAGTAATGACGTCAATTCGCATCCGCTTAAAGCGATGCAATCCGCGCTGGAGGCAATCGAAACTAAATATACGGCAGAAAAGAAGCTTGGGGGGTTTTTGGATCTGCCACCAATTCTTCAGTTATTGCACAACATTGCCAATACTACAAATTGCGAACATGTATATGCTGAAAATGCCGAGTATGCACTATACGCAATAACAGAGGGAAAAGTAGTTGGAGTTGTGAGTCCTAATCCGTATTGCGCACTCAAAATTTATTTTCCGGATGGTAGATCTGTAGGCTATAAAATTTCGGAGCAAAATGGAGAAGAGAATTTTTCAGACAATGGAAAGGAACTCATGGAGCCCTGCAATATTCTCGTTTACAACAATGCAACAGGCCTATGTAACCCCGACGGCAAAGCCTACGATTCAGGGATTCATTGGCATGCAATTATAAAAAATCCCGCGAAGGCTGGGTGAAATTGGCCGCCACAGGAAGCAAACCTAGCCAACGCCTTCGGGGGCGTCTTCCATGAAAAATTGGCCAGCGCAGACCGCCCCTCTTTGTCATTGCAAATTAGTGAAAAATTCCATGTCCTAGGATCAAATGAATATTTCCGTAAAGGATGCAAAAACTCCCCTTCAAGTTGGTTTCTTTGAAATATTTTCAGAAACCAGTTCCGTCCACAGTGTTGTAAAAACGCATCCGGTGGCCTGCGCCTCCGCAATTCTTTCCGACATACTGCTGGCTTTTACGATTCTAGTGCCAATTGTGGCAATGATTTCCACCAGAATATTCCATGGACAATGGGTCTTCGGCTGGTTCGTACTGCGCATGTGCGCATCCCACTTTTTAGAATCCGAAAAAAAAGAAGTTCCGCCGCCCAAACAAAACCCGCCGCCACCTCAACCCGAGAATCCAGCTAAATCGCAACCGACGCAGCCGGGTGAACCGGAAGACCCTTCGGAGGGTGAGCCCAACAATCCAACCCCCAATCCCAAAGTAGTGGATCCTCCCAAGGAGGCAGAAAAACTGACAGACGTTCCGGAGAAAAATCTCCATGGAGACAGGGGAAACATTCCGGGCTCTCCACCGGAAGAACCGACGGCCGACCCCTCTTCCGGTCAAAAACCTCCGTCCATTCCTCCCGATGCGCCTTTGCCGGGAGGCAGCGGTGGAGGAAACGGTCCACTGGAACCGGGACAAGCTCGGGAAAATTTGCCACCTTTGTCGGAAATCGCTGGCAGTGAAAACGACCTCCCCAAAAAAGAAGAAAGGCCGGGAAATTCCAAGCCGCTGAATCCGAACCCGGGCCAACCGGGGAAACCGAATGCTTCCGCTCCTAGGAGAGGCAGTTTGCCAAGTAAACCTTCACCGCCCGTGGACGATGTGCCTCCAAGGGTGCCGGCGGCTCCTCCCCCTTTGTCGGGAAATGTGGCGGCTCCCAGCAATCCAACTCCCCCTCAGCCGCCCGGAGGGCAAGTTCCTGCACCGCCAAACGTGGCATCATCCGTTGGGCAGCCTCCTCCTCCGGCTTCCGTGGCCGCCTTACCCCCCTCAGCTTCCGCGGCACCGCCGCCGGCTAGTCGGGTGGATCCTTGGCAAATGCCTGCCAATCTTTCTCTCGGTGAGAAAAACGCCTATCTTCAAAAAGTGAGAAAGGCCATTGAAGACAAAATAGCAAAGGCACAGTACCGATTTCAAGATTGCGGAACAGACACGACTTCTAGCTGCGCATATTGCTGCATGGCACACCAGTTGGACCCCACGGCCTACCGTGACTCATCAAGGCTCGAGTGGGATATTCGAAAATTTAGAAATGAGTTGGTGGTTGGCTCGCTGAATTTTATTTCTGATAGGATCCTTGAGGCATTCTCCAACAAACCTTGCAAAGATTCCGATAATTTGTTGGACCGTATCATTGCAATCAGGGAACTGGTCGAAAATCACGGGAATCGCATTGAGAACCAATCCATTTTTCATGGAGTGGAAGTAGAGAATAGTAAAGGATCTAAAACAAGAAAATTCTATGATATAGAAGGGCAACTAACCATAGATGCTACAGAAAGCATGTCCGTGGAGCAACTTAGAGCTGATCTACAAGATAATTCCAGCGTCTACGGTGATTTTATTAGGGCATATGAAGATGCACATAAAAGCAACGAAACCCCACCATCCATCGCCTGTTTTAGAAAATTGCTCACTGAGTTTTCACGTGTTCGCTATAACTACAAAGACGGAACCCCCAGTAAAGGCATTATCTATAAATGCCTAGTGCTTCTTATGCAAAAATATGCTAATTTGGGAGACAAAGAGTTGTTAGTCACAAAGTGCAAAAGGGAAATTGCAGATTTAGCAAGGGAAAAAATGAACGATGCCGTAAAGGCAGGTGTGTCGGAAATAATTGAAATGGTAAACAAGGACATGAATCTCGCAGGGGCTCTCACACTTCCCGATGAATATCAAAATCCCAATGAATATGCTGCTCATCCCCTTAAAAAGATGCAATCTGCCATGGAAGCCATGGAAGTCAAATATGCATTTGAGCCAGCCCTGTGCAGTTGTCCTAACATTATTAAGCTGTTACATAATATTGCCCATGTAACAAATTGCGAAAATGTATACGGCGAAGTCGCCGAATTTGCACTATGCTCAATTGTCAAAAGTGTGACAATTGGTGTTATAATTGCAAATGCCTATAGCACAATTACAATTTATAGTCGCGATGGCAGTCGCGAGGGATTTCGCCTGGGTGAAAAAGATGGGGAGATGAATTTTTCCCAAAATGCCCAGGAACTCCTGGGGAGGTGCGATATTTTGGTCCACAATAACGCCTCGGGATTTCAGGACTTCGGGATTCACTGGAGGGCAGTCGTAAAGAAACCTCCGCCGGTTTCGTAAAATCATCCGCAAAATTCCATGGTTTCCGCCGCATAGGGCGGGGATTAGTTGATTCAGGGGAGCCGCTCGATCATGGCAGCTTTCCCCAAAGATTTCAACCACTATGCGAGGGTGCATTCCAGCTCAAATTGCAGGGCTCCAAGGAGGGTGAGCGCCGCCGTTTCCGCCGTGAGAATGCGGGGTCCCAGGCGGACCGGCGTGCAATTCCTCCGGCGGAGCAATGCATATTCATCCGGGGAAAAATCCCCCTCCGGGCCGACGGCAACGAAAATGTCCCCGCATTTTTTGGAAAAATTTTGGAGATGACCCCTGCAAAATTCCCCCCAGGAAAGTGCACCGGGTTCGAGGGAAGCGGCGATCAGCGGTGCGGATTCGGGGATACTTTCCAGCGCAGTGGCCAGATGCAGAGGCGAATGAATGGACGGCAAAAATGGATTTTTTGACTGCTTGCAGGCGGCAACGGCAATGGACTTCCAGTGGGGCAATTTCCCGGAACCTCCCCTCCTTCCGATGGCACAGTGGCGGCAGAGAATGGGGTGAATTTCCGCGACACCCAATTCCGCTCCGCGACGCAGAATATCCTCCATGGAAGGGCTTTTGACTATTCCCTGAAGCAGATGCAGACGAATCGGCGGCGGTAAATGTTCCCTCACCTTCCCCGGCAGCACGGCGGAGACCCTTGGCCCTGCCTTCAAAGCTTGGCAGGGAGCAATTTTTCCGGAACCATCGAAGAGAATGAGCTCATCCCCGGCTCCGGCCCGAAGGACCTGAAAAATGTGGTGGGATTCCTCTGGAAGGAGCGTCAGCGGAACACCTTCAGTAAATTCCATCGGCGAAAAAACGAAAAACAGGGCCATTGGCTAGGCCGCGATGGTCACAGGCAAATTCCACTGCGCCAAGATTTTTTTACGCAATGACAGCTAATTTTCTAGGTGTTAGATAGTTAGGGACTTGGAATGATTTTAGAATTGACAAAAGATTTTGCTACACTTATCTGAAGCCATGCAAGCATGGCTTGATTTATCGACGAACATTTACCACGGAGATGCCATCGATGCGCTGCTGGTTCTTGGAAAAATTGAAAAAACCAAATAAAGAACGTATCGGATGTGGATTTATGTGGAAAAATTTCGGGAAATTCAATTTTGCAGGAAGCTCTTCGAAGGAGAGGCATTACATGGGATTCTGCATCTGTCGCTACGCGCATTTTTACTTTTTTTAGGGGCGTTGGAAGGTTCGGAGTGCAAGTTCTCCTGTGGCCGCTTTCGCATCTTTTTTACCCCTATGCCTCACGCAAGCTCATGCAGACACTGGCAAAAATCAAATCGGAAGCAAAAAAAATTCCCAGTGACAAAGTCAATGATCCTAGTAGCTACGATCCGAAGTCTGTATTCGTGTATGCCTTAGAACAGTTCGAAAGATACGGAGTAAGCTTCCTAGAATCGGAAACAACTGCTATGTCTTTTATGCAAATAAAAATTAACAACTATTCCCTAATGAAAGTTGTTTTGGTCCCACAGGGCATGGCGAGTGCAACGAGTCTAGAAGCACTTGCTTTTGCTGGGCACGAATATGGCCATGCATGTAAGCCTATCATTACGCTTGTATATGCTGCGGTGCGAGATCTGTTAGTTATTGCGCTTTTAGTAGTCGTTATCTTGTATTTTCTCTGTCCAATGAGCATATCAATTATTATTGGAGTAGCTGTCGCAAATGTCTTGTGGGGCTGCGTTCAAATTGCCTTTGAACGGCGGGCATCGGTCGATGGGCTTGCATCCCTACTTGATAGCAAAAAAATTGATAGTGAAACTGATATTGTGGCAGCGGTCCAGGCGTTGCAAATTCCATTGTGCACATATTTACCCATTTGGCCAAAATGGTTTATGGATTTTCGAACATTACCGGTATCCATTGCCACAGATATCGGAAATATTTGCGGAAACAATCATCAAATAGCTGGAGGGTTATTGATATTTTTAAACATTATAAGCTTGCCCTTCGCACTATCAGTGCTTCCAGTAAACCTATTACTTATGCTTTTCAATCTAGGATTGAAGTGATCGGTTGCATGCTTTCCGTTAGAAAGCCAAGAAGAAAAGTCAGAAGGGGCGGATTGCAGTAAATTTTCGAGCGCGGAGAGGGTCCCGGCATCACGGACAGAGAATTCGCCGATTCCGGTGCGCCGCAGGGCATGGAGGTGGGCCGGACAGCGGAGTCGCTCCCCGAGATCCCGGGCGAGACTGCGGACATAGGTCCCCTTGGAGCAGGAAATTTCCAAATGCAGCAGAGGGGCGGACCAGGCCAGTGGACGGAGGGAATGAATGCGAATTTCCCCGGCGGGAAGGTCCCGCCGAAGTCCCTTCCTAGCAAATTTGTAGGCGGCAACTCCGCCAATTTTCTTCGCACAAAACTGGGGAGGCGTTTGCATTTGCCGGCCAAGAAATTCCGGAAGCGCCCGCAAAATGTCTTCCTCCCCCACCCGCGGAAAGTGCCCACCGCAGAGAAAATTACCCTCCCTATCGTCGGTTGCGGTGGAATATCCGAGACGGATAATGGCCTCGTAGATTTTGTTTCCGGCAGCCAGCTCGGCGGAAAGTTTCGTCGCCCTCCCCAGAAGTACCAGCAGCAGTCCCGTTGCCAGGGGATCCAAGGTCCCACCGTGACCAATTTTCCCCGGGGGAAGGTGGCGTCGCAGGCGGGCTAGTACCCCAAAGGACGATATGCCAATCCCCTTATCTATAAGCAGAATTCCGTCCATTTTTCCCGGAGGTGTTTATTTTTTCCCACTTTGCAGGCGAAAATAGCAGCGGATGAGCCCATAGAACAAGTAGCTGAAAAATACAATGGCGATGGCGTACACCGAGCAAAATAGAAGGAGGGCACAGAGGATAACGACGCCCAGAAAGGAGAAAAAACCCGTGCGAAAATTCCAGGTGATGTGCTTGAAAACGGGAAAGCGGATGGTGCTGACCATCAAAAAGGAAAGCAGGAGCATGAGGGGCAGGAGTAGGACGGCAACGGCCGGGGAAACCTCCGCCCGCACGAGAATGACGGCGATGGCAACTATGAGGCCGGCGGCGGCGGGAACGGGAAGACCGACGGAGTCCCGGCGGGTACAGTGCTTCTCTTTTCTCGGCAAAATCGGCAGCGTGAGGACGTTAAACCTGGCCAGGCGACCGGCGCAGCAGAGCAGGTAGACGAAGCCGACAAGCCATCCGATGCGAACGAAGAGGGAGTCCACGTAGTCGGGGTAGTTGCCGGTCGACGGAGAAAGAATGAGAAAAAAGACGAGCAGCGCCGGGGCCATGCCAAAGGAAACAAGGTCGGCGAGGGAATCGAACTCCGCACCGAAGAGGGAGGTCCGGCCGCTGGACCGGGCAATGCGGCCATCGAGGAGGTCGAAGGCCGCCGCGAGGACGACTAACCAGGCTCCCTGGGTGTAGTAGTCCACGGGACTGTGGCCGACGAGGGACCCATACTTCGCCTGGATAAAACGCAAAATGGCAAGAAATCCAAAAAAGAGGTTCCCGGCGGTGAATAAATTTGGCAAAAAGTAGACACGGCACGCCTCCTCGGCGGTCTCATAGGAACGATCCATCTCCATGGCAACGATCCCGGTAAATACACCTTCCGGCCGATTGTCAATCACCGTCCAACGGCGCCGGAGAACCATTGACAGAGGGGGAAATTTTTCCTAAAATACCGCCGTGGATGCCTTCCAGGGTTTGTCCGGGGACGCAGCGGCCGGGCCCCTGGTTTCCGTCGTCGTTCCCGTGTACAACGCTGGCAAATACCTGCGCCGGTGCCTGGACAGCCTCATCGGACAGACCCTGAAAAACATTGAAATTCTTTGCATCAACGACGGTTCCACGGACAATTGCCTGGAAATTTTAAAGGAATACGCCGTGGGAGACGGCCGTGTCCGACTTATTTCCAAGCCAAATTCCGGCTACGGCCACACGGTTAACCTGGGCATTGCCATGGCACGGGCGGACCACGTCGGCATCCTGGAGAGCGATGACTACGCCGAACCAAACATGTTCGAACGGCTCCTAGAAGTTTCCACGACCCATGACCTGGACACGGTCTGCTGCTGCTTCAAATGGCTTTTCCGCTACGATGAAGTGGTCCATAGGCCTTCCTGGATCCCCTTTAACCGTGTTTTTGCTCCCATCGAAAAACCCTACTCCTTCTTTGTATTTCCCTCCGCTTGGACGGTGCTCTACAAAAAAGACTTTCTCCGGGAAAATAAAATCCGTTTCCTGGAAAGCCCCGACGCATCCTTCCAGGACACTTCCTTCGTCTTCAAATGTAGGGCGCTGGCCCGACGTCACATGCACATCCGGGATGTCCTGGTGCACTACCGCTCCCACGGCGAAAATGCCTCCGCCGGAGACCGGGAAAAGGTTTTCTGCATCGCCGATGAGAATCACGAAATTGGAAATTTTCTCGCCGAACATGGGGTGATCAAAAGGAAACTGGGGGGTATCCGCTTCGCCGCCCTTTTTTTCAGATACCTGGCCACTCTGCAGCGCATCGCCGAAGGACGCCGACCAAATTTTGCCGAATATTTTCGGGCAGAATTTCTCCGCTTCCAGGACGAAGGGTGCCTGGACTCAAAGTTTTTTCACATCGTAGACGCCGGCGTCCTGGCGCGGCTATTTCGGGAACCGCTGACCATTGCCTCCGTGGCCCCCTCCGCCGTTTACTCGCCCCGGGCGCCGAAGCAACTCCTGGCTGAAAAAATTTCACCGGGCCGGGGGAAGGGCCTGCGCCGGCCAGCGCAGCAGGAAAACGAAAAACGGGCCCCACGGCCGGCAAAAAAAAATGTATCCCTATCCCTCATCGTTCCCGTGCGCAACGGGGAAGCCCACCTGTGCCAGTGCCTAGACAGTGTTGTGGAACAAAGTTCTAGCGACGTTGAAATCCTCTGCGTCGACGGCGGCTCCACGGACAAAAGCGGAGAAATTTTGGAAGCGTATGCCCGTCGGGATCGTCGCATCCGCGTCATTTCCAAGGAAAGCGGTGGGCCCGGAGATGCCCGCAATGCTGGATTGGACGCCGCCACGGCCCCGTGGGTGGGATTTCTAGACGCCGACGACTACCTGCATCCGAAGACCTTCGAACGGACAATGGCCCAGCTCCATGGGGACATCGACCTTCTCTGTTTCAGCAACGTGGCCGCCTTCAATGACCCACAAAATCCAGCATGCCACGGCAATGTGGAAAAAAACGACCCTTTCTACCACCCAAAAATCTCGGGAATCTACGCGCTCACGGATTCCGTCATAGGGAGCTGCAATCACCTGGTTGTCAGTAAATTGTACAGAAAATCCACCATCGATAACCACGGGCTACGCTTTGCCCCGGAGGAGCCCGGAGCAGCCATGGTTTTTCACCTGCAGTGTGCGGTTCTTTCCAGGGCGGCCAAATTCATTGCCAAACCGCTCTACCACAGACGATTGCACGAAGGATCCTCCGCGATTACGGCGGAAGGTGCCGCGGCGAAGAAAAATTTTACCGGCGCTCGAGGGCTGGTCGCCGCGCTCCGTTTTTTTGGAAATTTCCTCGTGAAAAAGGAAATTTTTCACCGGCACACGGTCCTCTTTGGACAAAAATTCGTGGAAAATTTCCGCCTTGCCTGCGCCCTTTGTCCCCCCGAACGGGAAATCGAACTGGGACGGCTCGTCCTCGAATCCATCGCCGCACTGGAACTGGATCGAAGAATGTCGGGCCAGGGGGATTTAAAAAAAATTCGCGGGGCGGCGGAAACACTTCTGGAGCCGAAAAATCCTCCGAATTTGGAATTGCGCAGGGGTGAAACGGGGACCTTTCTCAGAAAAACGTGGTCAAAAACTTCTGGACGCTAGGTGGCCATCTCCTCCGCTCCTCCATCGACAAACCTTTGAAAAAAATAGGGCAATTTGACGGCGACCCCTAGGACATTTCTTCTTCCGACCGAAGGCCGAAGACAACTTTTCCAAGGGTCCGCAGGTCGGGGAAAATATCTTCCTTCCCGGCACCGACGGCGATGAGCTCCCCGGCCCCGTGGGTCCCCGTTGTGAGCAGGTAGCAGTGGGCAAAATTTCCCGCACGGGCGGCAAAAAAATCCGTCTCCGAGTCCCCCACCAATACCGACTGCTCCGGCGCTACTCCCAGCGTCCGAAAGGCAATTTGTGCGTAGCGGAGCTCCGGCTTCTTCGGAGCATCCGGTCCCGGATCCGTGGCGACGAGGGCATCCAGGTCCCCAGAGAAGCCGCAAAATGCGCAAATTTTCTCGGCGTAGACTCTCTGCTTGTTGGTGAACAGTGCAGTCCGATAGCCCGCCTGGCGCAGGCTCCGGAGAATCCAGCGGGCACCGGGAAGTTCAGCCAGGCCCTCGGAAAAGGTATCCAGCATGAGCCGACGAAAGCGGGCACAGAAATCGTCGACGCAGTGGTCCGTGCCTCCATCTCCCAGAAATTCTTGCACCGTCTGCCGGAGGGGGGGGCCGATGTGTTTCTTGAGTTCTTCGAAGGCCATGGGCTTGCGGCCGAACTGCGCAAGAACTTCACAGTAGCAGCGATGGATGGCTTGGAAGTGGTCAACGAGGGTTCCGTCCAAATCGAAGAAGACGGCGGTTATCTTTTTTTTCACAGCTGTGGGTTGGCTCTCATGCTTGCAAAAAATTCATTTTAGGTCAACAATGATGGCAAAGTATGGGTTATGGGGACCGGGGAGGGCCGGAAATTATCCTGGAAGGAACCGAGCAGATGGGTTGGCATCTGGAGCTTTGCGGCGATTGGAAATTGGAAGGAGAAACTCCTCGGACCGCCGCCGATTGGCTGGAGGGGGAGGGGGCCGTTCTGGCGGCCGGGAAGGTCCTCATTAACGCCATCTCCGTTGATGGCTGGGACAGGCGTCTGGTATCCTTCCTTTTTCACCTGCGGAGACTATTGGAGGAACGTGGCCTTTCCGTGAAACTTGGCATCCTGCCCGCGCACGCGGAGGAAATGCTCCGACTGGCATCGGTTGGCCGTCCGACGGCCGGCGGTGACCTGAATTGCCCAGGGAAGACAGGGGCGAAGGCGAAGTTGACCCCAATGCAAAATACTATCCGTCCGGGACTCGCCTACGTCGGCGACATTGCCCGGGGAATAGGCCGCTGTGCGCTGGGTCGCTCCCCAATTCGCCGGAGGGACCATGGACAAATTTTTCGACAGGTAGGCGTGGATGCTCTGCCCATCGTGGCACTGATCAGTTTCCTAACGGGGGTCATCCTGGGCTTCGTTGGCGTCGTTCAGCTGGCACGGTTCGGTGCGGCCATCTACGTGGCGGACCTGGTGGGCATTGCCATGGCACGGGAAATGGCCTCCATCATGGTGGCCATCATCCTGACGGGCCGCACGGGGGCTGCCTTTGCTTCGACGATCGGGTCCATGAGAGTAAACGGAGAAATAGACGCGCTGGTGACATTCGGACTTTCTCCGGTGGAATTTTTGGCACTGCCACGGGTCCTCTCCCTGCTCTTCATGGCCCCCATTCTCTGCGTTTTTTCCGTTTTTATTGGCATCGGCGGAGGAATGGCGGTGGTCGTTCCCATGTTCAACCTTTCCGCGGTCCAGTACCTCTCGGAAACAATTTCCGCCATCGGTGCCCATGACTTTCTCTTCGGCGTCTCCAAGGGGGCCGTTTTCGGCCTTCTCATCGGGGGACTCTCCTGCTGGTTCGGCCTCCGCTGCGACCGCAGCGCGGAAGGAGTTGGGGCGGCCACAACGGCGGCGGTTGTTTTCGGCATCACCGCGGCCATCGTCGCCGATGCTATTTTTTCGATCCTGGGGAACCTGCTGGGCATCTAGGAAATCATGGAAAGTTCCCAGCAGTTACAAAAAAAATCTCCGGCGGCCATCGAGGTGCGGGACCTCACCCTGCGCCACGGAGAACGGGTCCTTATTCGATCCCTGGACTTTTCCGTGGGACAGGGGGAAATTTTCGCCGTCATCGGTGCCAGCGGCTGCGGGAAAAGTACGCTACTGAACTACCTGGCGGGATTGCAGCTACCCGCTTCCGGGGAGGGTTCCATTCGCCTTCTTGGCAAAGACATGGAAGAACTAATTGCGGCGCCGGCGGAGCGGCCAAGAACCTGCGGAGTTCTCTTTCAAACGGGGGCGCTATGGACGTCGATGACGCTCCTGGAAAATCTCTCCCTGCCGCTTTCCCTCCACGGAAATTTTTCTCCGAAAGAGGTGGAGGAAATGGCGGCGTTCACGCTGGCACTCGTGGGATTGCGTGGCTACGAGCACCACAGACCCCATGAAATTTCCGGAGGAATGGCCAAGCGGGCCGGCATTGCCCGGGCCATGGTTCTGGACCCACCCATTCTTTTTTTGGACGAGCCGTCGGCGGGGTTGGACCCGGTCACCTCCAAAAACTTGGACGAACTTATCCTGGGAATTCGCCGCTTCCAGGGGACGACGATCGTCCTGGTCACCCACGAGCTGCGCAGCATTTTTCGGGTGGCGGACCGGGCGGCCTATTTGGACCGGGAAAGTAATTCCCTGCTGGAAATTGGCCCGCCGGATGCTCTGGCCCGGCATTCCCTCCATCCAAACGTACGGGAATTTTTCTTGGAAAATGACAAAATTTCAGAGAAACTTCCCGGGTCGGTTGTGGTAGCCACCGCTCCTACCGGCGGAGGTCCACGCCAATGAAAACAACGGACTCCACCGCCATCGGTCTCTTCGTCGTCGGGGGGGTAATTGCCTTCCTTGTTGCCATTCTTTTCTTTACAACCGGTGCCTTCTGGAGCAAGGACCACACCTTCGTTCTCTACTTCAAAGAATCGGTGAATGGGCTGGAAGTGGGGGCGCCTGTGAAGATTCGGGGGGTATGCATTGGCCAGGTTAGGAAGGTGGCAGCTCACTTTGACCCGGAGCAGAAATGCGTGCGAGTTCCGGTCACGATCACCCTCGAAGATGCCTATTTCCGCACGGGAAGACGGGAACGATTGCGCATTTCCCGGGAGGACAGGGAAACGCTCCTGGAAAGAGTGGACGATGGGGAAGGCAGCTCGGCGTTCAACCGCATGCCCCTCATTCTTGGCATGGTAGGGTCACTGCAGATGGAAAGTTTTGTTACGGGGAAACTCTTCGTGGACCTCAACTACGAAGCGACACTGGCCAATACCTACCTGCGACGGGACGCCGACGGAACGCCGGAAATTCCAACGAAACCGAGCAACTTGGCCAGCCTCAGCGACCAGCTCAACGCCATCGCAGAGGGACTGAGCCGAGTCGACTACGCGACAATCGGCGGATCCGTCGAGCACATCTTCAACCAGCTGGCAAATTTGGAATGGAGAAGTTTAGCCAATGCCCTCTCCACGACGATTACCGCCGCCGGGAACGTCATCGGCGGCGAAGAGATGTGGGAAAGTATTCGCAGCTTCGGCGCCGCCTGCCACCGCATCAAGTCCATCTCTAAGCAGCTCTCCTCCGGCGTGGAACCTCTCATGGAGAAAATTTTGCAGGCATGCCAGGGAATTACGAACCTTGCCGGAGAAGCGAAAAAAATGTTCTCCGAGGGGGCGGCGATTCCCGTTGGAGCGGAACGATTCCTTAGAAATGCGGAGACAGCAGCCGCGGCGGTGCGGATTTTCTTTGAGTTTTTGGAGCAAAATCCAAACGCTCTGCTGCTGGGAAGGCCCCTGGAGGAATAGACGATGGGAAAAATTTTCAAGTGGTTCTGCCTTTTTTTCATCGGCTGCGGCCTCTCCGGATGCTTCAGCATTGGCCGGCGGCGGGTCCCCATGAACTACTACGTGCTCCGGGACAAAGGAGAAGGGCGCGGACCGGCAACCGGCACTTCGTTCGTCCCCAAGTGCGTCGTTGCCATCGGTCGGGTGGACATTCCCACCATCCATCGACGACCCCAAATGGTTACTGGAAATGGGAATGGCCATGTCAAGGTCCACGGGAATCTGCGCTGGGGAGAACCCCTCGACGAGGGAATTGCCTCCGTTCTTTGCCGCCAACTGGGGACCAAATTTCCGGAAAATCTCTTCGTCCACGCCCCCTGGAACGGTAACCTGGAACCCAGCTTCCTGCTGACGGTGACACTGGAGGAATTGGCCTTCGATGCCCAATCCACCCGACTGCGGGGCCGCTGTGATTTCTGGGAACGGGACGGGGAAAGACCCGCCGCCGTCCTCCGTTTCGAAGAAGAGATTGCCAGCGGCGGAAATTCGCCGGAAAAATGGATCTCCGCCCTAAAACGGCTTCTCGGAAATTTTTCCGGCTCCATTGGGGATGAGCTGTCCCACATTCTCCGGGGCGAAAGAGGAACCCCACCGCCGCCGGGTCAGCAAAAAAGAAGCAGAGAAGAAACGGCAACTTCTGCGGGCAAAAGGGTGGAGGAACCGCCAGGTCCGGCCGCAACGCCGGCCGTCGGGAAAACCTCTGCGGCGGCGTCCTTTCCGGAGGGAAAAAAAATCTTGGATGCCACGGAAATAATTTTGGGAACCGGAGAATCCACCTATGTCACCGTCGATGACGGGACTGGGAAGCGACTTTTTTCCGGCCGCATTTTGCCGGGTCAGCGAATCCGCATTCCGCGGACATCCAACCTGCGGATCCACTCTTCGAATCCACGGTCCGTCTCCGTTGACGGTCGACCGTTGTCCACCGCCGATTACTCCTAGGAACCGCCGGAACATTCCGCCGATGGCCGGTACCTCTGCCGTAATCTGGGCACAAAAACCTAAAGCTATCCTTTGCGGACGGCACTTTCCAGCTCCACGGCAACGGCAACATTTTCTTCTAGAAATACCTTTGCCGCCTGCCGCCCCTGGCCCAGAAGACGCTCCCCGAAGGCAATCCAGGGACCCCTCTGCTGGAGAAGCCCGAGGTCTAGACCGGAGTCCAACAATGAACCCACCCGGGAGATACCCTCGGCGTAGAGAATGTCGAATTCGCACTCGGTAAAGGGGCTGGCCACCTTATTTTTGACCACTTTGATCTTCGTCCGATTGCCAATGACCCGTCCGCTGCCGTCCTTGATGGCCCCGATGCGGCGAATGTCCAGTCGCAGGGATGCGGCGAATTTGAGGGAATTGCCTCCGGGGGTTGTTTCCGGGTTTCCATAGGCGGTTCCGATTTTCATGCGGATCTGGTTGGTGAAGAGGCAGACGCAGTGGGCCTTTGCCGCCGCCGTCGTGAGCCGCCGCATGGCCTGTCCCATGAGCCGCGCCTGGGCGCCAACAACGGGATCTCCCAGCTCCCCATCCAACTCCGTCCGGGTGGCCAACGCCGCGACGGAATCCACCACGACGAGGGCAACGGATCCGGACTGGATGAGACTTTCCGTGATGCGCAGGGCAATTTCTCCGCTCTCCGGCTGCGAAACGAGTAGCTCTTCCAGATGCACTCCGACCACTCGGGCGTAGGCGGGATCCAGGGCGTGTTCCACGTCGATAAAGGCGGCGACTCCTCCGTTCCTCTGCACCGAGGCAATGCAGCTGAGGCAAAAGGTCGTCTTTCCCGACGATTCCGGACCGAAAATTTCACAGATGCGACCCCGGGGAAGCCCTCCAACGCCGAGGGCACGGTCGATGGCGGAGGAACCCGTCGAAAGAACCTCCACGTTCAAGTGAACGGCTTCTCCGAGACACATGATGGCACCTTCTCCATATTGCCGATTGATCTCCTTCAGGACCTGCGCCAGACCGTCGCCATCTTTCTCCGTTTTCCTAGACATGGGGACGGCGCTATGGATAAATGTAAAAATTTACAAGAAAAATTTTCCAAGGGGTTTCCAACGACGCCATGCACAGTGGTCCCCGGGACTTTTTCAAGAAGCCGCAAGACTCTTGGCAAAGGCTTCGTAGGACATAAATTGCTCCTTCACCTGGCCACAGGTACTGCGGATGGCATGCCAGCTAAGAAGAAAGTTGCGGAGGACGCAGGCCAGGTTGACGGAAGTACCGATAACGAGCTGCTTCTGCTGTTTCATTCCCATTTCATAGCAGAGACCGAATCCAGCTTGCTTTGCCTGCTCTGCCGCCAATTCGAGGGCATTGTAGTAGGTCAAACTCGGGGCGCGGCCGAGTCCGCCATTGCAGTGCGTGACGACCCGGGAAATTCCCCGTTCATTGCAAATTTCTTCGATGCGCCGATTAACTTCCCTTGCTACCTGAGGAGGAAGGGCCGTGTTATCCTTCCATCCGCGAATGCGTAGGTGAAAGAACGGACGGCCGTTGCACTCTGCCTGGCGCAATTGGACCAGCAGCTTACCGGTTGTCGGATCGTCTAGTAGTCCGGTGTGCTCCTCCGAAATGGCAATTTCAGTTTCTGAAATGTTGGCAACGTTGTCTATTAACTCTGAAGGATTTTCCGTCAGATAGTCGTCGCATAGATCGGCTTCTTTTGTGTGGAGATCAACGATGAGTGCTGGATTAGATCCCATTTCCGCAGAAAAAGCGGAAAAGAAAAGTTCATCGAAAGACCCGGCAATTTTTGGCTCGGAACGCCCGTCCGCAGGTCTATTGGGGCACATGGATAGGTAGTAGCAGCGGCTTCCGCTGGTCATCTGAGAAAAGTCTTCCCGGAATATCCACAACTGTTTTACCGGCGCACCATCGCCTTTGTATGCTTCAATACATTCGTGAAAATTTGAATTTTCTTTTCCTATTTTCCCCTCTTGTCTTAGATAGACGCTATGACCAGAATTGGTCGTAAGAAAAGCATGGTCAAGGGCTCGTTTTTGGGATATGGAACACTTATCTTTTATGAACTGAATCATCGCAAGTGGGCGTTCCATCCAGCATATTCTATCGATGGCCTTTAAATCCGTACCAGGGGGAGCACCGCATGCCGAAATCCCACTTTCACCGAGGTCAATGCCGATCTCTTCCTGGTCTTTGGCTCTACCGGTTGTACTTTTCGTAAGTCGTTCCCCATTATATTTATCCCAATCTTTTCCGAAAAGAGCAGTAAACATTTCCCGTGCTCCTGAGAGGTCTTTGGAGTAGGTCTTGGTAATCCCTTCTACGCTTTTTCCGGGAGGCACTTCACCGGACGGCCTTTGAGCCGGCCCCGGCTCTTCTCGGGGAACTTGATCGGTCGGCTTCGGCAATTCTGTTTCTTCAATCTTTTGCTCCGACCCTGTATCGGCGGACGGCCCCGGAGATGTCCCTTTCTGGGGATGCAGGAATGTCCAGGCTGCCTGGCCTCCTCCGGCACAGGACAAGGCAATGCCGGCGGCAATGCCGCCCCAGAGCAGCACACCGGGAAAAAAAACGACGGACAGCGCAACGGTGATCGCCCCAACTAGGACTATGCCTAGGCCAAGTATCGGCCTCTGATAGAGATGAGAATTGATTCCGCTTGACGGCAAATTGGGAGCAACTGATTTTTCTACAACGGGCAACGGGAAAGAGCTCTTCGACACGGGTAATCAAATTAGGTATTTTTTCAAAAAGTCAACGCAAACGTTTAGAAGACCCGGAATAGAGGAAACCCGTGAAAGGTTGGTGCGTTTTTAGACGTATCTAAGCTTTATCATCCAAGAAGGCAGCCAATCAACAAAAGTCCCATTCCGAGGACGGCTAAACCCATGGCGCTACCACAAATAAATTGGGTCGCAGCACCGAACGCCGCAGCGCCGACCATGTGGGCAACCATCACCCGGACCAAAATGCCAACCCCAAAGACAGCACCGACCACCATCATCATAACGCCAATCGATCTGCACGTTGAACATATTGTAGACCGCCCACTCCGCGTCCGTCCTTTTTTCAGATTTTCCAAAATTGATGGGTCTAAACCATCCACTGCTTTTTTGGCCGCCTCCTCAACTATCGGAGTAATCGATTTTCTTATAATATCTTCGAAGTTCATTGGCACGCCGACTGGGAAGTTCCTACCTTAGAAATTCTGCAAATGAATTAGTCATGCCAGTTGCAAAATTCCTGCTTTAAATTTTTCGCAAATGAGTTAGTCCCTCACAATGGTTTCCAAGAAACTAACTCTGGTGAAATTGTCTGAGTTAATTGGCGGTTTTTGCAAGCAAAAATAGCTTACCGCTTTTGCGAAATCTCATCAAAGATCCCGATGGAAAAAGTCTAAAAACCTAAATTTATGGCACCATGGCAATCGTAACCACCGCTTTGGCAACGGCCCAGACGCGAAACCGAGAAAAATTTTCACCCACAAGTTTTTTCAGG
>JAITOA010000012.1 GCA_031290195.1 Puniceicoccales bacterium
ATTACTAATTCGCAAATTTTTTTTGGCTAAACATGGCGTCTCCAGTCACAATTTTTCCCTCGATATCAGTCATTTCAATTAGACGCAGCGCCGTCGTAATTTCGTTTTCTCCATTATCCATGCGGATTTGGCTGATAACTCCTTCCGCTTTAGTGAGAAACAGCGAAAGCAGATGTACGGCTGGTACCGTATCCTGTGCGGAATTCTTCAAAGTTTTACCATCAAGTGCCAGATGTCGCTCATCTTCATGGACTTCACCGCGCACGTATGCGCCAAAAATACTTTCAAGTTGTGCCACATCAATTCGTCGCAGAAGTATGGACAAGGTGGACGTCCAAGGCAAATTATCCTTAAAACCGAGAAGCGCCTTGGCTTCGCGGGATAAGCTCTTTCCCCAAAGGCAAATACGCTTCAAGCTTGTCTGTCCCGCAAGCAACCCTGCCAGCAAAAGCAGCATAATACTAATCAGGCTATATCTTCTCCCAGAAGGGTTTCGCGGATCTTCCAACAATTCCAAATGCTCTCTCAGATTCATATGTCGCTGAACATAAACCAATTTTAGAATTAAAATCGAGCCGAAAGGACAAAAATACCCCGATGGGAAAAGTCTAAAAACCCAAATTTATGGCCACCATGGCAATCGTAACCACCGCTTTGGCAACGGCTCAGCCGCGAAACCGGGAAAAATTTTTGCCCCAAATTTTTTTATTGCGCAGGTCAAATTTTTTAAATAAACTTGTCGCATGATAGATGGGTTGACCGGAGGGAGTGTGGGGGATGCCCTTAGTGCCGCGTGGGAAAAGATTAAAGAAGCAGGGGTGGGCATATTAACTTTTGTTAGGACACACCCAGTGCTCGTCGCCGGCATCATCGGAGGCATCATCGCCCTTGCGACCGGCGGCGTTGGCGCGGCGATCGTGGCCGTCGCCGTGATAGCATTGCTGGGGGTTCTTCTGCGCGGGACCGCGGAACCATTCGCGGATGGCGTTATCATGAACAAAGAAGGCGAAGGCCGATGGTCCTCTTGCAAGAAACTAATGTCCATAATAGGAGGAAACATCAAGGCTGCCTATGAAAATATGAATCGCTCCTACGATGCTTTGACGAACAAAAGCCAAACGCCGTCAAGTTAACCATGGGGAGACAAAAATCAAATGGTTTATTGCACGCCATTTGCCGTCACACTGGAGTTCAGTGGCATCTTTATTGAGTGTTTGAAAATCACCTGCTTTTTCGGGAATAATTGGATGTAAAGAATAGCCACTTCGGAACCATATAACTTCCAAATTTTTTCCGTCTCGCATAATCTTTGGAAGATTCACGGCTTTCCCGCCGCCTCTCCTGTCGCTACGTACAAGATTATAGACGTCCCCATCATCGTCTTCGGCACAGGTAAAGTTTTCAAATTCCACGATGCTGTCATCGGACGGTGTATATGAAACCGAACATTCTACTTTCTTATTATCTGGTTTCTTTCTATGTATTAAAACAATATGTTTAACAGCTGCTGAATCTAAGCCAATAAATTCAGGCTGACTGAGATCTAAAATGCACTTCCCAATGGCATCATTTTCTGTCTGATAGACGATTTTGACTTCCTCGGTAGCGGAGAGATCTCCCGGAAGTTGAAATAGGATTCCCCCTTTGGACTCCACCGGTTTGGAAAAAATTTTAACGCCGGTGACTTCCCTATATGACGGTGGAATTTTAGTGGCGGATTGCATGTCCGTTGTGCATGCAATTCTATCACCTCTGCTGTCGCCGTTATTGTGTAACGTGTGAAGCACAAAAGTGTCATTTGCCAACATTTCAACTTTGCTTTCTAATAAATTAAATTCTCTAATGCACTTTGTCCCATTTGGATCGGCGTTAAATGAACTGCAATTACGCACATTAATTAAAGTCGGTTTGCTGTCTAAATTGGAAGGAATTTCTCCTAGTAAAACCGAGTGTGTTCTCTCGCTATAGGGTGAATTATAGGGCCCGTTGCCAACATGAATAGTGCATAGCTTATTGCAATCCTCAAAATGCGTTTCCGTGTGGGGAATGACCGTTGCGTCGGTCAGACCCCTGCAGTCCCTAAAGATAACTGTTTTTAGGCTTGGAGGGAGACTTCGGAAAAGTGCTGGCACCATAATGGTACTGACATTTGGAATGTTAACAAATTTTAGGTGCACTAAATTCCCAGCGGATGCGGCTTGAATTTCTAAACCCGTCGGGACGTTCCCATGGAACGCTAGGCACGTTACATTGCTGCATTTTTCAAGCGCTACGTCGAAACCTTTTGCCGCAAAGGAAAAGGAGGACCAACCTGCGTCCAATCCCTCAAACAAAAACTTCCCATCGCGGCGGCATCCAATGAATTTCAATTCCCTAATGGTCAGGCGGTTAAATCCTTGGTCGCCGTTGGCAATATCTTCCACGTCAGGTATCGAATCTTCTAATCCATTGCCTTCGCCGCTTTCTTCGGAATCTTCCGATTCCCCGTTGCCGGATTTCCGGTTTCCAATTTCCGCATTGCTACTCGGCGTTATCTCCGAATTTTTGATCCTCCAAACAATGAAGCCAATCAGGGCGGCGGCGACGGGGCCGCAAACGGCAAGGACGGGTATAATTGGCAAGGAAATGGCGAAAATACAAACGCAGGCGGTGGCCACAACGGCTGCAAGAACGACCCCAGCCACAGCGGGCAACACCCAGGGCTTCATTGCCGTGTCCCCGGTCCCATCCAACGGAGGAGAAACGATCATTTGGAACTTCCTAGCTGGAGAACGACAAAAGTCAACGGGAATATGCCAGTTGCGGCGACATATTTCATTCGAGGAGCGTCCATGAGGCAGGGACAGCGACGAACTCCCCAGCTCCCCATTTGCCCGTGTCATCGAATTTTCTGTCGGGATTACTCCTTGAAAAGGTCTCCCATTGTTCTTTGCAAATCGGATATAAAGAATTATTTTCTTTGTACCAAACAACTTCCAGATCCAATCCATTTATTCTGATCTTCGGAAGATTCACACCTTCACTGCCGTCATTCCGGAATACACAGTACGCGTTTCCGAGATAGGTAAAGTTTTCAATTTCCACGGTGCTGTCATTGGCCGGGTTATATGTGACAATGCAGGAAGTTACTTCCTTACTACCTGATTTCTGTCTGTTTGTTAAAACAACATGCGCGACAGGTTCTGAATTTAAGATAATCCGTTTAGGCTGATTGAAATCTAGAATACACTTTCCAATGGTAGCGGCTTCTGTCCGATAGTCGATGTCGACTTCTCTGACGGAGAGATTTCCCGGAAGTCGAAATAGGACTCCTTCTCCGGACTTCTCCGGTTCGGATAAAATTTTAGCGGTGTCGACTGTATCATATGCCGGTGGAATTTCAGTGGCGGAGTCCATTTTCCAGCTGAATGTAACATCAGCAGCACCATTTCTGACGCCGTAACAGTGTCGAGCGTAAAATGAAAAAGCGCCATTTGACAACATTGTAACGATATTTTCTACTGAGTCAAATTCTCTAATGCGCTTTTCTCCATTTGGAACGGGGTTAAATGAACTGCAATTGCACACACTTATTAAAGTCTTGTATCCGTCACAACTTGGAGGAATTTCACACACTACAAGCGAGTCCGATTCCGTAAACTCGGGTTTATGGGGCCCGTCGCCAACGTAAATGGTGCGTAGCCTATTGCAATTCTCAAAATGCGTTTCCAGGAGGGGAATGACCGTTGCGCTGGTCAGTCCGCTGCAGTTCTCAACAATAACAGCACCTAGATTTTGAGGGAAACCATCAAAAATGTTTAACGCCCTAAATTCCGTGATATTTGGAGTATTAGTAAACTTTATTATTTCTAATTCCCTAGCGACTTCTGCCTTAATTACTAAACCTTCCGGAACACTTCCATCGAAAGTCAAATGCTCTACATTTCTGCATTCTCCAAGTGCTACGTCGAAACTTTCTGCCGCAAAGGAAAAGGAGGAGTTATCTGCGTCCAATCCATTAAACAGAAACTTCCCATCGCGGCTTCCAAGAAACTTCAAGGCCTTAATTGCAAGGGGGTTAAATCCTTGGTCGTCGTTGGCAATATCTTCCACGTCAGGTATCGGACCTTCTAATCCATTGCCTTCGCCGTTTGCTGCGGTTTCTTCCGGTGTCTCGTCGCTGGATTTCTGGTTTTCAATTTCCGCATTGGTGCCTGGGGTTACTTTCGGATTTAAGATTCTCCAAACAATGAAGACAATCAGGGCGACGGCGACGGGGCTGCAAACGGCAAGGACGGGTAAAATCGGCAAGGAAATGGCGAAAATACAAACGCCGGCGGTGGCCACAACGGCTGCAAGAACAACCCCAGCCACAGCGGGCAACACCCAAGGCTTCTGCTGTATCCCCGACCCATCCAACGGAAGAGAAATGGTCATTTGAAACTTCCTAGCTGGAGAACGGGGAAAAGCAAGGTAAATTACCCCGATGGGAAAAGTCTAAAAACCTAAATTTATGGCCAGCATGGTATGCCCTCCCATCCCATTAATGGGCTCCCGGGTAGTCTTTTGCAAATGCGCGCAGGTCACGTAAATGCCCCACACCATGCCCTCTTTCCCTGTCTTCACGCCGCAGATAATGCATTGGCTGGTGATGGTTCCGGTGTTCCTTCCGATGAAGGGGTCGGCATTGGTGATTCGTTTCCATCGGGGTATTTTTATTGACGTTTTCCCGTCCCGAGGTCATAGAATTCCCCGATGAGTAGGAAAATCGCCGCATACGTCGTCTCGCCGATCATAAATGCCTATAAGACGCTAAAAGAAGAGTTCCAGAAAGCAGAAGAATTCAGAGAAGAAGGAAATCCTCCAGCAGAATCTTCGGGACCGAAGCTATCGGTCAAGGCCTACCTCGTTCTCGCCGGGACCGTCGTAACGCTGCTGGCTCCTCTGAAAATTATCGCCTGTTCAGTTTCCCTGCTGCTCAACTATGCCTACTCTCCAGTTACCATCGTCCTTACCGGCCTGATGTTGCTCCTTCGAAAAATCGGCTGGGTGGAAAAAAAATCGCCGTTGGATTTTTGCATTTTCGTAGTTGCGCTTTTGCCACTACGCGTCTCGAGCATCATGGCAAATTGTACGGTCGCAGAGGACGACACAATTTTTTTCGATAAATTACATTTTTTACAGGTAAAACTTGCAGATCTTTTGCAGTAGACCAATCGGACGAAGAAAAATGGCCGTTGATTTCGGCACCCGTGCGCGATACGCACGGGTGGGCGTGGAAACTTATTCAGAAGCATTGAAATCTGAAATGCAAAATTACCCGGCAGTTTGGAAATTTTGTTTTTATTGACATTTTTCCGTCCCGTGGTCATAGAATTCCCCGATGAGTAATACAATCGCCAAATACGCCGCCTCGCCGATCGCAGGTGGCTATGAAACTCTGAAAGAAGAGTTCCAGAAAGCAAAAGGATTCAAGGAAAAGATCCCACCGGAATCTTCGGGACCGAAGCCATCGGGCAGTGCCTACCTCGTCCTTGCCGGGGCCGTCGTAACGCTGCTGGCTCCTCGAAGATTGCCGGCTGTCTAGTCTCTCTGCTGCTCAACTATGCCTATTCTCCGGTCACCATTATCCTTACCGGCCTGCTGCTGCTCCTTCGAAAAATCAGCTGGATGGAAAAGAACTCGACGGCGGACAAATGCATTTCCATAGCCGCGATTTGGCCCCTACTCGCCTCGGCCATTATGATAGACTGTACGATTAAAGGCGACACAATTTTTTTCGATAAATTACATTTTTTACAGGTAAAACTTGCAGATCTTTTGCAGTAGACCAATCGGACGAAGAAAAATAGACTTCTTTCAGAAATATCACCCCCTTCTCAAGCCGCATGGAGAGAAGAATCGTCGTCCGTTTTCAGAATGTTTTTGGAAGAAGGCTATTGTTTTTGCGAAAAATTTTCCTAGCGATTGGGGCCTGTGGTTGCGGAATTGCTAGACGGAAAACGGGTTGCAGCGGAAATTTTAGAGGGTCTACGCCGCCGCATCGCCTGCCTGCCACATCCTCCCTGCATCGCATTCCTACGGATAGGAGAAAATGCCGCTTCCCGTTTCTACGTGGGAAGAAAAGTGGCCGTTGCCAAAGACCTAGGCATCCGATCCATCGTGGAAGTATTCCCCGAGCAGGTCGCGGAAAAGACGATTCTGGAACAATTGTCCCGGTGGAATTCCGACGGAGAAATAGACGGAATCCTGGTCCAAGCCCCTCTCCCTTCCCGGGAATTTCAGAGGTCCGCCTTTGCCGCCGTTGACCCGGCCAAGGATGTGGATGGCTTTCATCCCTACAATTTTGGACTCCTTGCCCAGGAAAGGCCCGGCGGGTTTATTCCATGCACTCCCAAGGGCATTCTCCGTCTCCTGGAAGCCTATGCCATTCCAACCGATGGCCGGCATGCGGTAATTGTGGGTCGCAGCCTCATCGTCGGTCGACCTCTGTCTCTCCTTCTCCAGAGTCATGGCGCCAACGCTACCGTGACCGTCTGCCACTCCCGGAGCCAGCAGCTGCGGTCCATCGTCCGCTCCGCGGACATCCTAATCAGCGCCGCCGGACAGCCCAATCTCATCCTGGAAGACATGGTAGCCGAAGGGACAACGGTCGTCGATGTGGGTCAAAATAGCGTGCCGGACGAAACCTTCCCCGGAGGCCACCGGCTCTGCGGAGACGTTGACTTCCCGGCTCTGCGGCATCGCTGCAGCCATCTTACACCCGTCCCCGGAGGAGTCGGGCCGATGACTGTGGCCATGCTCATGGAAAACGCCGTTGAAGCCGTCGAGCGGAAGTTTCCCGGGAACCGAAGGAATGACCCTCCAATAGAGCAGAAGTGTTTCCCTTCCTAGAAATGAATATATTTTGTCATTGACAAATAAATTTCAGCGACGAAAGTGCCGGGTCCTGAGTTCTATGGGATTAGAGTATGTTGAAGTAGATGGTAAGGTGGTTTCGGTGCTACCTGGAACGATGTTTCGCGTGGAGTTGTCCAATGGGCATCAAGTACTTGCCAACATTTCCGGCCGCCTCCGGAAAAATTTCATTAAACTGACAAATGGTGACATGGTTCGCATGGAAATGAGTCCCCAGGACGTTGAGAAGGCCCGCATTATTTATAGACTGAAAAATGCTACCGTTAGCCGGGGAACTCCTGTCCGTAGCTTCGGTCCACGGCGTTCCGCCGGCCGTTCCTGAATTTTGGCCAATTGCGGCGGGCGATAGCTTTTTTAGCGTCAGCTTCGAAGTCCGCATTGCCGCAGGGTGCTCGGCCATTGGGAGTGAATCTGCGCAGGGCAATCGCTAAAAAAGTTCGCAGGACCGCTACAATGCCTATAGAATTTGCGCGTGTCGCGTATTCAGTCCCCACCGCCGTTCAACGTCTATCCGCCCCCGGTGCCTCCCAGTAGCACGGCAGGGAGAAAAATCACCGAAAATAGCACGGGAAATGCCGTGAAGACTCTTTCGGA
Organism: Puniceicoccales bacterium; assembly: GCA_031290195.1. Lineage (GTDB taxonomy): Bacteria > Verrucomicrobiota > Verrucomicrobiia > Opitutales > JAIRLM01 > JAITOA01. The sequence continues at coordinate 7,492 of JAITOA010000012.1, forward strand.
AAAGAGGAGCATCGGATCTTTAATTTTTTCTTTTTTTTCCGCACTGCGCTTCCGACTGTTTGCCCACACGGGTAAACCTTCCTCGGTGATGGAAAATTTACATCCCAGCAAATGGCAAATGCTGACCACGGCCACAAAGGATTTCGGTGGAAAATCCGCCTTTGAATGGGCCATAAAGTGGGGGAATGAGCGTGACTTGCAAAACTTTACGGACAAACTTTCTCTGCTTCCGGACGACGAAAAAATCAAAGCACTGCACGACCTTCTTCCCAATGTGCAAAATTTTCCGGAGGATTGCCGGAAAACACTCATTGCTGCCGCATTCAAACTCCTGCTAACCGAACGCGGAGAAGAGTCGGCACAGAACATTGCCACGCTGAAGACCCTTTTGGATAATTTTTGTAGGTTGCCTGGGAACGTGGCATCTTTGGCAGATGCCCTTTGTTCCCTCTTCCAGGAAAAAGGCGGCGGAAAACTGGTATCGGCTGCCAATGAAATGGGCTATGTGGAAAAATTTGCCGACACCAGTCCAATGCTCATGTTTCTTAGAACTTTATCGCCGGATCAGCAGGTGGAAATTTTTACGGCGTCCTTTGCCGGAGCAGAAAAATTTTTGCAGCGAAAACAGTGCCGGGAACTTATCGAGGGGTGGGAGCCCGACGACATTGGAAAATTTTTGCAGCGGAAAGACGACTCCGGAAGGACGCTCGCCGAAGTGATTCTACTGGAGGACAGAGCATCTGACTCCTTTGTGGAAACCCCCGGTAAATTTTTAGTCAAATTACTGGCAAATTCTTCCATGGGAATGCTAAAAAACATCCCATGCGGCGATGGCCTTCCGCTGAAACTTCACCTGTGGCTCCACGCTCCAGGGCGATGCGCGTCCATCTGGAAAGAAGAAATCACCGCCGAAGAAATGGCAACCGTCGGCGCCCTTCCCCAGGAAGAAGGTAAGCGGTACAGCGGGAAAATTTTGCTTTGCAAATTCATTAGCTCGGAAAATCCAGAGGCCCTACTGGAGGACCCCAAATTTACGGAAAAATTCCTTAGAGCGGCGGGGACAAACGACGGCAAGAAGATGCTTCACGGGGCCCTGGGGAAAAAAGATGGGAAAGACATTTCAGACACCTTAAAAATTCTTTACCGCGCCGCCCTGGCACTGCCGAACGACCGGGAGCGGAATGGGGCCCTTGTCTCCGTCCTGAGTCTGCAATTTATGTTCCAGGAGAAACGGGGAGAAATTGCAAATTTCGCGGAGGATGGAAATTTTTCGGCGGATGATTGGAAAAAAATTGAACGGGCTCTCGTCTTCGGATCCAGAAACAAATACTTCTCATGCGAAACCATTGCCAAAGGCGGCTTTTGCCCGCACTTTCTGGCTGCCGTGGGGTCACTTTCGGAAGCCGAGCAACAAAAAATTATGGGCCAAATACCAAGGAAAGACGCAGTTGCCATGCTTTCGGAAGAAAGTTTTTTAAATGATTTTATGAAATTACCGGATAGTAGCAGAAAAGCGTTTTTTGCACCTCAAAGCAATGGCGGTCTTAGCCTGCGCGCCTGGACCTGGCTGCATCGGCAGGACAGCCTCAATGGGGTGGAAAGTCTATGCGAACAATGTCAAATTCCAATCGACGAAAGTGGAGATTTTTTGGAAATTTCTAAACTTCAACGCGGAAGTTTTGTTCCCGGGGAAACCCCCAGTGAAGTCCGCGCCAAAATATTTGTCAGCGACATTCTTTCCAGGGGACAGCGGAAAATGGAATGGGCCGTAATGGCGTTCCTTTCCCTTGCTCCTCCGGATGGATGGCAAATTCTGGAAGCACTGCAATTTCCGTCCGCACAAAAAATTCTAAGAGACGTTTTTCTCCAATTGGACCAAAAGAAACGGAAAGAAATTTTAGAAGCCTGGGAAGATTTTAGCGGAAACACGGAAGACTGCGACCTCATAGACGACGCACTGGAAACCATCTACGACTGGAACACGGAAGCGGATAGGAGTCACAACCCCACCGGAGGCGCAACACGCGCAACGGCCACCCCACTTACAGCTCCGGAAGAAACCGCATAGTTTCCACCCTATTCGACACTGAGCCGGGAACTTTGATAAATTTTAAGGGCAACAATGCAGCAGACAGCGACACCAATGCCTAAAAAAATCCATCCCGAGAAGCATAGCACAAAATTCGTCAAAAGCAAAGCTGCCGTTATTTCTAATATGCGGGAAAAAGTTGGATGACCATTTAAAAATAGAGAAAATTCATTGGCCATAGCCTTCCCGGATTGCCACGCACTTGCCAACCCTTCCCGGATTTTTATATCTGTAATTGTAATTCCACTCGGATCCATACCTATGGTGCGTCTAAAATTTTTCCAAAAAATACAAGAAAAAAATTTATTTACACCGATTAGTGAATCTAAACTCTTCCATAGTAAGCATCTATATAAATCTTCCGAATTTCTTCCATTAGGGGATAGGAAGGATTTGCCCCCGTGCACTGGTCGTCGAAGGCGAGGCGGACGAGGTCGTCCAGGTTTCGCAGATACTTTTCCTCGGAAATTCCCCACTCCCCAATGGACATGGGAATTTCCAAATCCGCCATGAGGCCCTGGATGGCTGCGATGAGCCGGTCAACTCTTTCACCGTCTCCGGAACCGCCCAGTCCGAGCATCTGGGCGATCTCTCCGTAGCGGGCAAGGGCCATGGGGAATTTATATTGGGGAAATGCAGCCTGCTTCCTCGGGCAGTCCGTGGCATTGTAGCGGATAACCTGGCGAAAAACGAGGGCATTGGCGATGCCATGGGGAATGCCGTGGGCGGCACCCAGCTTGTGGGCCATGGAATGACAGACTCCTAGAAAGGCATTGGCAAAGGCCATTCCGGCAATGGTGGCGGCGTAGTGCATTTCTTCGCGGGCCTCCGGATCCTCGGCTCCATTTTTGTAGGCCCTGGGGAGATAGCGGAAAATGAGCCTAATAGCTTCTAGGGCATTGGCGTTGGTGAAGCGGGTTGCCATGGAGGAAACATAGGCTTCCACGGCATGGACCAGCGCATCGATGCCACCCGCCGCGGTGAGTCCCTTTGGCATTCCATCCACAAAATTTGGGTCCACGATGGCCATGGAGGGGGTTAGAGCATAGTCGGCGATGGCGTACTTCACGTGGGTTTTGTCGTCGGTGATGATTGAGAATGGCGTAACCTCAGAGCCCGTCCCGGATGTCGTTGGAATGGCCACCAGATCCGCCTTCATTCCCAGATTTGGAATGGAACAGGTGCGCTTGCGGATATCCATGAAACGCATGGAAATATCCGCAAAATTCGTCTCCGGTTGCTCGTACATGAGCCAGCAAATTTTCGCCGCATCCATCGGGGAACCGCCGCCAAAACCAATCAGAAGATCCGGTCCATAGGAGCGAATTCTTTCCATAATCTGGCCCACGGTGGATAGGGTTGGGTCCGGAAGCACGTCGAAGAAAATCTGGTGATCGATGCCCACCTCCCGCAGAATGGAGGTGATGTTGTCTGCCGCACCGGATGTAAAAAGGAACTTGTCCGTCACGAGGAAAGCCCTCTTTTTGCCGGAAAACTCCCGCAGGGCCACGTCCACGGCACCCCGTTTGAAATAGATTTTCTGCGGCACGCGAAACCAGAGCATGTTCTCCCGCCTTTCCACAACGGTTTTATAATTTAATAGGTGCTTTATTCCAACATTTTCGCTGACGGAGTTTTTTCCCCAGGACCCACAGCCCAGGGTCAACGAAGGATTTAATTTGAAATTGTAGAGGTCACCGATGCCCCCGTGGGATGCGGGGGAATTGATGAGGAGTCGTCCCGTCGGCAATTTTCCCGCGAAATAGTCAATGCGGTCCCGATTTTTTGGATTTGTGTAGAGGACGGAGGTGTGCCCGCGGCCGCCCAGGTCAATGAGAGCCATGGCGCCGTCGACGGCGGCGGCAAAATTTTTTGCCCGGTACAGGGCAAGGATGGGGGATAACTTTTCGTGGGCATAGGGATTGCTAGCATCATAGGATTCCTCCTCGCTCACGAGTACCTTCGCATGCTCTGGCACCGAAATTCCCGCCAGTTCACCAATTTTTTTTGCGCTTTGGCCGACGATGGCCGCATTGACGCCACGGTCCGTCAAAATGATGGCTCCCAGCTTCTTGGATTCCTTGGGTCCCAGAAGATAGGCTCCCCGGCGGAGCAATTCCGCTCGGACGGACCCGTAGACACTATCCAGGGCAATGATGGCCTGCTCCGAGGCGCAGATCATCCCATTGTCGAAGGTTTTAGAAAGAAGAATAGAGGAAACGGCCATGGGCACGTCGGCATCCTCATCCACGATTGCCGGCGTGTTGCCGGCGCCGACCCCCAGGGCCGGCTTCCCGCAGGAATAGGCGGCAGCCACCATCCCCGGTCCACCCGTTGCCAGGATGACGGCGATGGAATCGTGGTGCATCAGGGCCGTGGTCAATTCCAGCGTCGGCTCTCCGATCCATCCGATAATGTCTTCGGGAGCACCCGCCCGGACGGCGGCATCGCGGAGAATTTTTGCCGCTTCAACGGTGCATTTTTTTGCCCGCGGATGCGGTGCAAAGATGATGGCATTGCGGGTTTTCAGCGCAATGAGAGATTTAAAAATGGCCGTGGAGGTTGGATTGGTCGTGGGGACGATGCCGGCAATAACCCCCAGGGGTTCGGCGACAACTTTTGTGCCATTGGCGCAGTCAACGGCGACGGTGCCGCAGGTTTTCGCATCCTTGTATTTGTTGTGGATGTATTCTGCGGCGTAGTGATTTTTGATTACCTTGTCCTCGACGATCCCCATGCCCGTCTCCCCAACGGCCATTTCCGCCAAATCGATGCGGGCCCGACCCGCCGCGACCGCCGCCGCCTTAAAAATTTTATCCACGGACTCCTGCGAAAATTTTGCATAGGCCGTCTGGGCAGCACGAACCCGCCCAATCAGTGCATCAAGGTCCTCCACCGTCACAATTTGTCGATTTTCGTCCCCACCGTTCCGGCAATTCATAGCCATTTTCACCCCCACGTCGTGTTCGGTTGCCAATGTATCATTTCCCGCCGAATCGTCAAGGGACTTTTCCTCTTCCCGAATCCGGAAGGAGGGTAAAAAGGCACTATTTTTCTCCCAGTCCCCATGGGCAAAACGGCACTAAAATTGTCGGCTCGTCGTCCGTACCAGGACCCGGAGCGTTTCACTTCCCCGCAGAAGGCGAAGGGACAGGGACCCGTTGGGGGTGGCGAAGAAGAGGAGATCGTGGAGTTCTGCGACTCCGAGAATAGGCTGGTCATCGATGGCAAGAATCCTATCCCCAACGGTAATTTTAGCGGCGGCGGCCGGAGACTCTGGGTCCACGCGGTCTACGCGGACAACACATTCCCCATTTTCGTCCCGGCTCAGCCGCGTTCCTAGGCCGACGTAGGCGTACTGCGTGGTTCCGCCGATGAGCAAATCGCAGAGAATGCGGCGTACTGCCCGGGCGGGAAGAAGAAAGCTGCCGTTGACCTGGGGGATGGACGCCATGAGGATGCCGACAAATCCCCCCCGGAGGTCGAAAACCGGTGACCCGGGCGCACCGGCGTTGGATGGGAGGGAAGTGCGCAGGTATGTGGTTGGAAAGTAGTGGGTGCCGTAGCAGATATGATGACCGCAAACCACTCCAAGGCATGGGCTTGGGTCGAGGCCGGCTTCACAGGTAATGCCGAGAAGCGGCGTGGTCGGCTCCGGTAGGGGTTGGCCGTCGCCGAGGGAAAAATGAGAAAAAGAGCCCTGTTCTTCGGCCAAAGGTCGGAGAACGGCCAGGTTCGTCGGCAAATCGACGCCGAGCACGGCGGCGCGGTAGACCCGGCTGCCGTACTCCACGAGAATTTCGCCGGCTCCCTCGACGGCGCCGGCGGTGGTGACGACGCAGCCATCCTCGCGGACAAAAAATCCAGAGCCCGTTCGAACGCCCATGGTTCCGTCTTCCCGTTGGAAATACCCCGAAACGCGGACAACGGACTCCCGCCGGCCATTGAAAAGATTCGCCATCCGGTTCTCAAATTCGTTCGACCGGTCAATAACCCTCTGCTCTTCCCAGTTGCCAGAAAATGCGAAAGGCGAAAAGGGAAGGAGGAACATCAGCGCAAGAACGGCAATGCGCGCCTTTTTTAGCGGAACCATGGAAAAATTCCCCGGAACCTAGAAATTACACGCCACCAGCAGAGGCCCGTGGTCTCCCGAAGGAAGCAACTCGGAAACGTAGCAAAAATCACCGCCGGCGTCGCCGAAATCTTCTTCGATGAACACCCCGTCGTCGACGTTACTCGCCAGGGCGACCATCAAAAGTTCCCGGGTGCCGGTGACGGTGTTTCCAGGGAAATTTTTTGGCCAGGAAAATAGGAGAACACAGACAACGCCGCCAATGCCCAAGGTGGCCACGGACGGACGAAAAATGCGGCGCAATTTTCCGATCAAGCGCATCCAGAATGGCCGACGGACAAGGAGGGCAAGCCGTCGGGCTTGAAATTTCCCGTCAAAGGAATTCCAAAAATCTCCACCGGGTCGCTCGCAGCCCTTCAATCGCAGCAGCCGCCCCAGATTTTCCTCGTCTCCGTTTCCCATGATTTTTCTCACAAATAGCACCGCAGCGCCGATTTCAAATACTCCTTGGCGTAGTGCAGCCGGGAACGTACCGTTCCCGGAGAACTTTTCGTCATCGACGCAATTTCCTCCGCGGAAAAGCCTTCTATCTCCGACAGAACAACGACCGCCCGATGTTTCGGAGAAAGTCCCTGCAGCGCCTCCGCAATGTTCCGCTGCAATTCCTTAAGAAGCAGTGCCCTGTCGCCCGGAAATTCCCTGGCCAGGGTGGCCACAAAATCTTCGGAAGCCGGATCCAATTCCAGGTTATCGAAGTTGAAAAAACGCCTCAGGCGCCTGCGGCGCAAATATCTCATGGCTAGATTAACGGCAATGCGATAGAGCCAAGTGTAGAATTTAGATTGTCCGCGAAATTTACCGATGGAGCGGAAGGCAATGAGAAAGGCATCCTGGGCCAAATCAGCGGCGTCCTCCCTATTTCCAAGGATGTGGCAGAGAACTCCGTAGACCTTTTCCCTGTGGCGGCGCATGAGCACATCGAAGGCCGTCATATCGCCGCCTTTCACGGCGGCCACGAGCCCGGCATCCCCGTCAAGGGTTCCATCGCAGCCTGCGGCCGGACGCTTCCAAGACCCAACTACCACCCCATCCAGCACGATGGAAATCATCATTACCCAAAAAACATCGGAAAGCAACATCTTTCCGACGGTCCAGGCCTATTTGTAAATATTTTCAGGGAATATTAGGAGCCCCATGTCCGCTTCTTATGGCGTATGAGCCGCGATTTTTTTCTGCGCTTGTGTTTATTCATCTTTAGGCGCCGCTGCTTTTTTAAATTTCCCATATGACCAATCTCCCGCCAAAAAAATTTCGATACAACGGAGCCGATGAACTTCCGGAAGGATCCATTTGTAAAGCATTTTTCTCTTTGACCCCGCCACCGCCGCGAAGAAAATAGTTTCCCTAGGCACGTCCGAGGTAGCCACCTCCGTCGGTGCTCACCCGGATGGCATCTCCCGGCTTTATGAAGAGGGGAACCTGGACCACCAGGCCCGTCTCCAGCGTGGCCGGTTTCTGCACGTTGGATGCCGAATCGCCCCGTATGCCCTCCGCCGACTCTGTCACCCGGAGGGTCACCGCCGCAGGCAACTCCACTCCAATGGGTTTTCCGTCAACGAAGGGCACATCGTAGGGTGCATTTTCCACGAGGAAGGGACGGATGTCCTCCACCAGGTCCGCCGGAATGGCCGTATCTTCAAAGGTTTCCGGGTGAACAAAGTGAAAATTTTCTCCGTCCCGGTAGGAAAATTCCAGTTTCTGCCGTTCAAGGAAGCAAAATTCTACGCTTTCCGTGGTTCGAATTTTAGTATTCGTGGACGATCCAGTCTGCAAATTTCTCATGGTGACCTGCACAAACCCGGCCTGGCGTCCCTGGGTTCGATGCTGCATTTCGGTAACCAGGTGGGGAACCCCACCGTGCATAATGACCCGTCCCTTGCGAATATCCGTCGGCGATGCCATGGTAAACCTGACCCTCCAGCGGTTGTCAGGGAGCGCATTCGCGCCTAGCCCGCAACTAAAATTTTAGGAAAATTAGTCGACAGAGCATCGGCAATTTTCAGCAAAAACATCGTGAACGGAAAAATTTAACGGCGGAAGTGAAAATTTCGGCCCGCAGGCCGGTCGGCGATCGCAATTTATGCTACCTCATTCGAAGCTCATTCGAAGAAAAATCGCCTCCATGGGAAAGAAGCGACATGACAAAACTGGCGACGTATGTTATGGCCGCCAATTGGAGTATTTTCGTGGCTTTTTTTGCATCTTCTCTAGCCGTAATAAAACCGTAGGCAATTAGATTGCATAGTCCCCGGTGGGAAGCGTTGACTTCCACGGCAACCCGCGCAAGTTCGACGGAAAGGAGAAGCCCAATCACTAGGATCATAAAACCACCTAGCACCTGGGTAATAACTACGCCGGAAATGGCGACAATGACTGGGATGGCAATTAGAATGATGCGTGCGAAAAAAAGCACAATAAGGAACTTCCGCTGCTCCGCGTGCCCGGCTTCGTGGCTAGCTATGGACAAAGCTTCCACGGAGGAAGATTTAATAATGGATTTTGGGAGAGTTATGCGGTGGTCAAAGAAGGAGTAGCAGCAGGAACTGGGTCCGTCCACTTCTCCGCAGGATTGCTTGCAGGGAGATCCGGAACGTTTGATAATTTCTTCCTGTATCGCGCCGGTAATTGATCCATCACTTTCGACTTTTCCCAAAAATTGTTCAACTTTGTTGGCACTTCCCGAAAACATATTTTGACCGACATTGAATGTTGGCCTCCTCGCCCTAATGTTCGAGAAAATTTCGGAACTTATTTTGATTTCAGCGTAGAACGAAAATGGTATCGTAAACACAGCCAGTAGAGCGGCTGCAACGAACCTGGCAAAGCCGGTAAGGAAATTTTTTATGTGGCATAAAAATGACGCACCCCCAACGCGTATTTTTTTGCGGGAAAGAACTTCCCCAAGGATTGAGTTTGAGTAAATTTCATCGCACAAATCTTGGTCGGTGATTTCCCCTGAGTGAATTTTTCCGCTATTTTCCATAAGGAACCGTACTGCGTCCATGGAGTCTTGACTTCGTAGGTTTGTTGCTCTGTCTAGAAATAAATCCAACATGTGTACTTAGTTACGCACTTTTTTCACCCTAGCAAGCAAAAAACTTGTCTCCATCGGGCGCTTCACTAGCACCATCCTCCATGGCGCGCTCCACTCGAAATGACGGACATGGCGGCCTGGCCCTCGACGATTTGCCGGCCATTTGCGGCCGACTTAGAGGGTTACTAATTGCCGACGAATACCTTATTTGCCAACCCTCGAAATTGGTCGATGAAGAACTGCATTCACAGAATATCTCTCCCCTCTCCGAGGCGGCACTGGAAATGGGAATTCTCGGGGAATCGGCGGCGCTCCTAAATTTACAGCAGAAAATCCAGCGGCTGGCAAAAATTTCCGGGCCCGTTCTTTTTTCCGGCGAGCCGGGCGTTGGGAAAAAAACCTTCGCTCTTTTACTGCATCGTCTAAGCTCCAACGCTTCTTCCGCGTGCGTCACCTTCGACTGCCGGGAATTTGCCATTTTCGGCGGCAGCAAAGGAACGCTAAAAAAATTTCTTGGACCCCTCCCAGCTACCAGGGACTCCGGCTGCATTCTTCTTCATCCGGAAGTTCTTTCCCCGGAAACATTGTCCAGCGTCTGCGCACTGCTCCTGGAGAGCAATGACTGTCCGCGCTTCTACTTTTCCACCGATGGCCGTTCGCTGCAGAGATTTTTACTTAGCGTGGACGGCAACGTCCGGGAATTGCTGGAAAGGAAAATCGTCAATGTGCCAAATCTCGACGTCCGTCGGGAGGACATCCGTCCCTGCGTTTTGGCAAAACTGGCCGACTTAAATCGGAGAACGGGACTGCAAAAGCGCATTTTGCTGAATGCACTGGAGCGGATCTGCAAAACTTCCTACACTGAAAACTTTCGCACGTTGCATGGCGTTTTGGAAAGGATGCACGCCACGCAGGCGAGTGTTCTTGACTGCAGCGAAAGTTTAATTGCAGCGGAGGGAACGCAGAAAACCAATTTCCATCCCCACCTCGGAGAGGGCTTCAAGTTGGAAACATTTTTACATTCCATCCGGGAATCCGCCATCCTCCAGGCGCTGCATCTTTCCAACAATCACCAGGCACAGGCAGCTCGAATTCTCGGAATTACCCCACAGGCCGTGCACAAATTTTTGAAAATATTCCATAGGCAAAATGGGGAAAATTTTGAGGTTGGCCGTTCGTTTTTCTCCGATGAGGTCGCCGTGGAAGCCGCGCGGCGTAAAAACTTCGTAAAAACTGAAATTTCTCTTCTAAATCACAAATCTTGAAGAGAAAACCCACTCGTGATTACGAAAACAGCAGCGGATGCGTGTAGATTGCGGGATGGTGGCCTAGTTTGGGTTGTCCAGCCGGGCGTGGTCCCTGAAGGAGCCACTATTGTTTTAACGTACTACAGAGGTAGTATTTCCTATAGGAATACCGCTATCAATTCCCAGGAGGTGGTGAAGTTGCTCAAGGCTGCGGTTTGGCTCCCACAGTTTGGCAGGTTTCATTTGACATTTCGTATATTCGTGACGAATGATACGGTGGAGGTTACTGATACAAAGGTCGATTTGAGTGCGCTGTGAGTGCGGGCGGCATTGGTTTGTATCAGTGTTCTGAGGGTGAGGTGTGGCGGCGTACGCCGCCAGAGGGGGGCGTTGCGCTGTTGTTCTGTGCCAGAGAAGGCGGTGTGGTATCCGTCGCTGTCAGGGAACGTATGTCTCTCGGTCGTGTTGGGCGTTACGTCTACCATGCTCCGTGGAGGGTGTTTGACTCGGTTCCGATAATGCTCGAGAGTTGCCCTGGGGTGTTCGGTGCGGGCGTGCGGTTTAGCGTAGAAAAATATCTCGGTTTCTGGGGGGAGCTGTTGAAGTGGGCGGGTCCTTATCTTTTAGGGATTGGGATGTCGTTGTGTTTCGTTGAGCCGATAAAGATTGCCATTCATTCTCCGTTTGTCGGTTTGTCCGTTATTGCTCCGTGGGTTATTTCCGGTGCTATTGTTCTTAGCATAGGGTTGGCACTCATGGCGGTGTATCGTTATAAGTTGCATTGGCTTCCGAGTGTGAGCGAGGAGGAAAGGGCGGCAATGATGGCGGGATCGCCTACGCTTGTGTCTAATGAGGGAACATAGGTTGGCTCGCCAAGTTAACCGCCAAGAGCATGAATGCCTTTCCCTTTGCAAAGGCCGTCGATTCGAACGGAAAGTCCCACCAATTTCGGGATTATTGTTTCCATAAACAACGTCCCTGAAACTTTTTTTATTTTTTATCGCCGGAGTTTTGCGATTCGCATTTTACGCCTGCACTTGCTCCTGCATTCCCCTGAGTCGATTTGCATCGTCTTTGGTAAATATCTGATGATTTTCGAGCACTATGCCGAACTTTCCCGTATCTTTTAATTTCGCCGTTCCTTTGGCTATTTCCAGAAGAAATGCATGGGCATTGTGAAGCAATACTAAAACATTATTTGCCTGATCTTCGGTTGCATTTTCAGCCACGGAAAATTCGGCAAACGGCGTCCCTTTCACGGCCGCAGCAAATCTAGACGCTACGCCGGTGCCATCGTTGCCTGCGGCTAATGTTTTCGGTGCGTTGGAAACATGCATTTCGGAGATTTCATTCACGGCATTGGAAAGCGTATCGGCCACTGTTTCCTTAAGTAGTTCGAAGGCAGTTTCCTTGTCAACTGTTTCTTTGGATGAAGACTGCAATGATGCGCCTTCGTATTCATCCCATAAATCTCCAAAATTTTTCTCAAATCGAGGCTCTCCCTGTTGCCACTCGGAAACCCAGCGAAGCCTTTCCATTTTAGTGCCCATAATTTCTTGCTTAATAGAGTCCGATGTAGGGTTGTGTGTCGTGGCAATTCCAATTGCATTAAATGCTACAGCGAGAGGCGAGTCTGGCGTTTTGAAGGAACCATCTGCGCCAGCGACATCGCTTCCTTCTTTAAGTATGCCTTTAAACACTAGATTCTTCACAACGGGATTGTCGGGTTTCAGAAAATTGGAGAAATTAACTCCCTCAAATTTGCCACTCCTATCAGTAGAAATCTGGCGAGCACAGTCCTTCACGGCGGCGTGGGCCACGTTCCACAGAAATGCCTTGCGGAATTCTTCTTTGTCTGCCATATTTTCGGCTAACTGCTCCTCTCTAAGAAGTTTGGAATGGAGATTATTCACCGCGATTTTTACACTTTCATCCCCCATGAGGGCACCAAATGCTTTGTTGACTACAGGTTGAACGGCATCCCTCTGCGCAGTCTTCGCTTTAAGGCCGTGGGTAATTGCAACGGTTCTCTCCATGGATGTGATGAAATCTTTCGACGAGATAAGTGGGGTTCGATTAGACATTTCCAGAAACATAATGGAAGCTTTCGTCGAGGTCTGATTAGCCGCACCGGAACGTTCTGTCACAGAAAAATTACATTTGGGAAATACACTCTTGAAAAAACTAGCTAATTTCTTAGAGTCGGTATTCCCACTAATTTTTATTTTGCCCCCAAAAAGGGCATTAGACCTCTTGCAAAAATACTTTCCCACTCCAAGCCGCATGGGCGCCGGAATCAACGGCCGTTAAAAATGGGCTTGCTTCGCGCAACTCTCTCCGAGAGAGTGTGTTCAAACAAAA
>JAITOA010000023.1 GCA_031290195.1 Puniceicoccales bacterium
TGAAAAAACTTGTGGGTGAAAATTTTTCCCGGTTTCGCGTCTGGGCCGTTGCCAAAGCGGTGGTTACGATTGCCATGGTGGCCATAAATTTGGGTTTTTAGACTTTTTCCATCGGGGTAGAATATTGTCTTCCATAAATGATACTTATTTTCAGGAGGAAATTATGCGTCAATTTGCTTTAGGTACAATAAAAATGGAAGGAAGCACCGACTTGGAGAAAATAGCTAATTTCTTCAAAAGTGCATTTCCCGACATTAATCTTTCTGTGACGGAAGGATATTTCGCCGACTCTGACCAAACCTCGGAAAGCGAAGATGGGGATTTCTTCGATTCTATGGAGAGAACCGTTGCAGTTGCCGCCAAACTTAGTGCAAAGGTTGCGCAGAGGGATGCCGTTCAACCTGTAGTCGACGAAGCACTCGATATCCTCATGGGGGATGAAAATGTAAAAACCGCGGTGAATAATCTCCATTCCAAACTTTCCGAAGATGGAAAATTAAATAAGAGCATGGAAAACAAAGAAGAATTCCGCAAGGCATTTCTGTGGAACGTGGCCCACGCCGCTGTGAAGAACCAAGCCCGCCAAATTACTGCAGATAGGAGTGGCAAATTTCGGAAAGTTAAATTCATTAATTTTCTGGAACCCGATAATTCCGACGTGAGGAAATTAGTGTTTAAAGGCATACTTGAAAGTGAATATTTAGAAGAAGGTCAAGATGCTAGCGCAGATGGTTTCGTCCAAACGCCAGACTCGCATCTCGCTGCAGCATTTGATGCAATTGGAAAAGCAACGAGAGACGAAGGCACACTTGAATCCATTAAACAAAAAGTTAATAGCGAAGAAGAGGATGGTTTTTGCCATACCACAAATGAAGAAAACCTCGAATTCTTCGTTTTTAAGGAAGAATGGGGAAGAAATAAAAACTTCGAAGCAATATTTATGGACAACGAGAAAAATGTTTTTAAAAAGATTAAGGAAAAAGTGATCGCTACGCTTCCCAATACTCTGGATGAAATTTCCAGACTGGATGTTTCCGTCGAACTGAATGCTTCCTGGGTACCAAAAACAATAGGTACAAGTAACAATGGAGACAGTGCAGCGTCTAGATTTACTAGGGCCGTTGAAAAGACGCCGCTCGAAGGATTGTTTTCTTTGCATGAAAATGCGACCGAAGAGGATGCAAATAATGCTTTGTCATTTATATCTAAAACTTACCTTGCTCTTCAATGCGAGGCTAAAGAAAATGTGGCATATATTTCCAAAGAAAAGTTCAGCATAAAACTTGGCAGCCATCAGATATTTACCGCAGACGATGCAAATCAACTTAGGGGAAAGCAGGGGCAAGAGAGGACACCGTAGCCGCGGTGTCCAAAGAATCCCGGGAAATTGAGTGTTTCCAAGGTTTCAGATTTTTCCTAGGAACAGCCTCGACGGTGACGTCCGCCTTCCTGGAAATGCATGCCGGAGGGCCGAATTTCCATTCCTCATGTTTGCGTGCGCGTGCGAAATGGATCGCATACCCTCCAGCCGCAGGGGGAGTCCGATGGCCCCCCTTTTTTAATTCTTTGCCGGCAAACCCAGCATTGACTTTTTCTTGTAAAATGTTGTTACACAGCGCCATGGACATTCACAGTCTGCTAAATCGCCATCGGGAAACATATTCCCCCCCGGTAGCATCCCGGGAAATGACGGCGGCCCCGGAATTTGAAAAGAACATCGGAACAAAGACCCAACGCTCCGAAGGCTCCGACCCGATCGTAGATGCCCACAGACGCAACATGGAAAGCTGCCTAAGGTTCCTCGAACGGACAATGGGCGACTGTGGCATTGGACGGGAAGAGCACGGCGCGGCCGCCGCATTGCCGCCGCCGCCGGAAGCCCCGGAGTACGGCGATGGACCTGCTTTTCTGGACAGAATAGAAATTCCTGCCCTCTTTTTTAGTAATGGCACGGACCCCGCCGCCCTCGCCGTTCCCTTCATGTCCCGGACTAGCACAAAGGTTCCTCCCCGCAGGTCGGCGTATCCTCCGCAGAGAGTGCCGCCGCCATCGAAACACGGCCACGGAGATAAAAAGCAAATTCACTGCCGCCTTGCCTTCGACCCGAAAATCAACGAATACGGAGCAGAACTGGACGAATGCAAAGCGAAGATTGACTGCGAAATCCATGCATTTAAAGCCGCCACGGCCGGCGATGACACCGTCCCGCAAAAATTCAGAAAATTGCAGGACATGCGAAAAATGGCATCCCTAGCCACGGAAGCCGTGGAACCCCTCCACAAGGCGCGGAAACAAGTTAAAACGAAAATCCACAAAAAACGCCGCGCCGATACCCTACATGGCCAGGTTGCCCACATTGGAATGGAAAATGAAAAACTTGTAATTATGGGAGACTATAACGAACCAAGCGGAAGGCAATGGAATGTTTGCGATGGCGAAGGACCGGAATTTTTAGTAATGAATGCAATGAGGAAAATTTTACCCAATTTAAGGGCGTCAGACCCGATTGTGCTGGAAACGCAGGAAGCCGTGGAAATCTTTATTAGCCAGCTGACTGAGGAGCTTAACGCCAAAGTCAAATTGAAACTCCTAGTTGCGGAAGACATGTCCCGCGCGATAGAGTACCTCAGAATGAATCTAGCACCGAAAATATATTTTCGGATCAGAGATATCAAAAAACCTTTCGGAGGAAAACGTTTCGACTTTTCCGAATAGGATTCTATCCCCCCATGGGAATAAAGGTGTAGGGACCGTGGTGGATTTTCATGGCGGAGAACTGGATTTTGAAAGAAGACCACTGTCCCGTTTTCTTGGAGGTTAACGGATTCTCCCAGAAAAGATTAGCGGCTTTCCAAAAAGACTGTCCGGAAGTTTTCTTGCCTTTCGAAGAGATTTTAAACATACTTCAGACACTGTGGGGTTTGCCGTTTCAGCGTTTGACAGGGCAAAGTACGGGGGGGTGGCTGAGGGCCAATTTAGCACCTATGTTGCCAGGAAAAATAGGGGGTATTTTGGAGGTGCGCAAGTGACCCATGCGCGGTTTGCGCAATACATGAAAACGCTATTTCTTGAAGTGAGAGAATTAAAAGTTGGGGAGGCAGTAAAGAATTTATTCTCCTATTGTGCGGGCATCATTGTTCGATTGTTTACTTCCGATAAAAAACTCGTCCTGCAGTTTACTCAAAAATGGCTAGAAACCAGGGATTGCAAACACGAGGATATGAAGCAGACTATTTATTTTTTGGAACTCTCGACTCACTTTGTTCAACTTCTAAATACCATAGACGAGGCCATTGGGCCCCAGGGTCGCTTCTGCGTGAGGCAGTTAGAAAGAAGCAGGCCAGAAAAAATACGGTTTTCCGTAGCAGAAAACAAAGAGGAAATTATGGGGAAACTTTTTTCTGGCGAAATAAAAATTAGTGGGGATACCGACTCTGAAAAATTAGCTAGCTTTTTCAAAGGCGCATTTCCCGACAGTAAATTTATTGTGACGGAACGACGTTCAGGAGTGTCTAGCCAAACCCCATCGCAGGTAATGTCTGGCGGAGATACGGACACTCCCGCAGGCGATGCCCAAGATCTCATCAATTTCATGGAGAGCAACATTGCAATTATCGCCGCTCTTCATGCAAAGGTTGCTCAGAGGTCTTCCATTCAACCCGTAGTCGACGAAGCATTTGGTGTCCTCATGGAGGATGCAAGTGTAAAAACCGCTGTGGATGCCCTCCATTCCCAACTTTCCGGAGAGGGAAAATTAGCCGAAAACATGGGAGACAAAGATGAATTCCGCAAGGCATTTCTGTGGAACGTGGCCCACGCCGCAGTGAAGAACCAGGCTCGCCAAATTTTCGCTGATAGGAGTGACGAAAATGTGGGAATTAATTTCTCTAATTTTCTGAAATCCGACGATCTCGCCGTGAGGAAAATAGTATTTGAAGGCATACTTAAAAATGAACATTTAGAAGAAAGTAAAGATGCTAGCGCAGATGGTTTCGCCCAAACGCCAGACTCGCTTCTCGCTGCAGCATTTGATGCAATTGGAAAAGCCACGACAAATAACCCTACACCGGACTCTATTAGGCAAGAAATTATGGACACTAAAATGGAAAACATTTGGATTTCCGATGAGCCACAGGGAGAGGTGCAATTTTGGGAAAATTTTGGAGGTGCATGGGGTGATTACAAAGGCACATTATTGCATTTTTCATCCAAAGAAGTAGTTAGCGAGGAAACTGCCTTTGAACTGCTTAGGGGAAAAGCGGCCGCTGCGATTCCCGATACTCTGGCTGCTCCATCTGAATTGAGCGCTCCCGCCGTACCGGAAACATTAGGCGACGATGGAGAAAATGTAGCGTCTAGATTTGCTAAAACTGTGCAAGGGACGCCGTTTGAGGAATTGTTTTCCGTGCCTGAAGATGCTACCGAAGAGAATGTAAACAAGGCTTTGAAATTTATGAGTAATGCCTATGTTACCCTTCAGGACAAAGCTAAAGGAATCGCGAAACTAAAAAACCCAGTAAAGTTCGGCATAGTGCTCGACAAATCTGCGATATTTACTAAAGAAGATGCGAATCGACTCAGGGAAATTCAGAAGCAAAAAAGGACACCGTAGCCGCGGCGCCAAAAGAACCCCGGGAAATTGAGTGTTTCCAAGGTTTCAAATTTTTCCCAGGAACAGCCTCGGTGGCGGCGGCCGCCTTCCTAGAAATGCATGCTGGCAAACCGGATTTTGAGGGAAGGCCGCTGTCCCGTTTTCCTGGAAGTAACTGATTCTCCCTGAAAAGATTAGCGGTTTCCCAAAAAGACTGCCCCGAATTTTCTTGCCCTTCGAAGAGATTTTGAACATACTCCAGGCACTATGGGGTTTACTGTTTCAGCATTTGATAGGGCAAAGTACGGGGCGGTGGCCGGGAATCAGTTTGCGACCTATGTTAACAAGAAAAATGGAGGATACTTTGGAGGTTCGGCGACCAATGAGCGGGTTGTGCAATGCGCGAAAACGCTATTTCTTGAAGTGGGAGAATTAAAATTTGGGGAGGCAGTCAAGAATTTCTTCTCCTGTTGTGCGGGTTTTATTGTTCGATTGTTCACTTCCGATGAGAAACTTGGTCTGCAGTTTACTCAAAAATGGCTAGAAACCAGGGATTGCAAACACGAGGACGTGAAGCAGAACACTGATCGTGCAGAAATCGAGGTTCGCTTTGAAAAACTCATGGACGCGATGGAAGAAGCCATTGGCTCCAATGGTTGTTTTGCCGTGAAATGCAGCAACAAAGAAGGTGGTAAAGTCATGACGATGACCGCAATAGGTTCATCGGATAAACAGCGCATTTCCGCGAAACTTCAATCGGGCGACATAAAAATTAGTGGGGATACCGACTTTGAAAAATTAGCTAGCATTTTCAAGGGTGCATTTCCCGGCTTTAATTTTATTGTGACGGAAAAACGTTCCGGCGTGTCTGATCAAGCCTCGTCGGGGGAAGTGTCGGGCGCAAACACCGCTACTCCCGAAGCTTTCATTAAATTCATGGAAAGCACCGTTGCAATTACCCACGGCCTTGGTGCGAAGATTGCGCAGAGGGATGCCGTTCAACCTGTAGTCGACAAAGCATTTGGCGTCCTCGTGGGGGATGAAAGTGTAAATTTCGCTGTGGATGCCCTCCATGAGAGCCTTTCCGGTTCCGGAAGCTTGGTCGACGGAATAAAAAACAAAGAGGAATTCCGCAAGGCATTTCTGTGGAACGTGGCCCACGCCGCAGTGAAGAACCAGGCTCGCCAAATTCCCGCTGATAAGAGTGACGAAAATGTGGAAATTAATTTCTCTAATTTTCTGCAATCCGACGATCCCGCCGTGATGAAATTGGTGTTTAAAGGCATACTTGAAAGTGAATATTTAGAAGAAGGTCAAGATGCTGGCGACGACAATCCCAATCAAGCGCCCAACACATTTCTCGCTAACGCATTTGTTGCAATTGGAAAAGCCACGACAGAGGAGTCCGTTGGGCAACAAATTATGGACATTGGAGTGAATCGATTTTTTATGCCCATGGATTCGCAAAAATGTATCACATTCCTCGGTAATTGGGACAACGGAAGGTTATACGAAGTAATACGGCTTTCGTCCGAAGAAATAGTTAGCCGGGAGGCCGCCTTCGAACTAATTAAGACAAAAGTGGTCGCTGCGATTCCCGATATTCTGGCTGCTCCATCCGCATTGAGTGCTTCCGCCGTGCCGGAAAAATTAGGTAACGATGGAGAAAATGTAGCGTCTAGATTTGCTAGAACCGTGCAAGGGACGCCGTTTGAGGGATTTTCCGTGGCTGAAAATGTAACCGAAGATAAGGTAAATGAGGTTTTGTCATTGCTTCATGATGCCTATGTATTTCTTCTGGAAATGGCCAAAAAAACGGCGGAACTAAAAGATACGGAAAAGTTCGGCATAGTGCTCGGCAGATCTGCGGTATTTACTAACGAAGATGCGAATCGACTCAGGGAAATGCAGGGGCAAGGACGGATGTAAACTAACAGATTCTCCCTGAAAAGGTTAGCGGTTTTCCAAAAAGATTGTCCCGGAATTTTCTTGCCAAATCGCCGTCGGAGGTATATTGCTCCGAGAGAAATGCTTAATGGACTATCCGCTCCGTCTTCGGCGCCTCCACCGCCCCAATCCAAATCTTTGCTTGTGGTGGGCATCTGCACTTGCATTCCATGTTGTGCGATCATTGGAACCGCCTGTGTCCTTGCATTTTGGCCTGCGAATGTATTCCTGTTATTTGCCGTAGTGACCATCGACATTCTCGCGCTTATAATTATTATTCTTTTCGCCACAGGGGTCCGCAATTGTCCCGATGCGCCTGCAGTTTCTAGCAAAAATGAAATCCCTCAACCCGCCAATATTCCTCCTCCAAATCCGCAGCCAAATGAGCAAGCAGTCGTCGATGCTCCTCCCCAAAATCAGTGGCCGGTCTACGAGGGCGTTGCAGCCATTTTGAGCGCATTCGATGAAGAAACCCGCAATCAGATAGGCTATGTTAGCTTTATAAATTACGACGAAGGCGTTAATTTCAAGGCGGAAGTTCTAATAGGAGGGCGACTCTGCGCTTTGATTTTTGAAAGCATTCAAGACGTAGATACCGTATTCCCGAAAATGAAACATCTTGCCTTCGATGGAAGGGCTCCAGAAAACCTTGTTTTAAACGATTTTGGGCATCAAAAATTTAGAAATTTGGTAAATATCAGATTTTACAGATATACAAACAGTGGAACTTTTTCTTTGACATTGTTGGGAGCATTTAATTCATTGAAGTCACTTTTTTTTTCGAATTGTGAAATGGGCGCTATTGCTTTTTCAGGAGGGGATGCAACTGCCATCGAAGGATTTAGCATACGGTGCTGTAACCATCTTGCCGATGTTACCGGAATTTGGGACGGCGGAAATCCCCCGTTGGGTCGAAATTCTTTTAAAGAATTAACAATAGAAAAAACACCTTTTTTAAATGTTACAAATTTAAACACCTGGCTCAAGTCTCATGCTACAAAATATGACACTGTGAATTTTAAAAAATTCACTCACTTCGATTGTCAAAATAATGAACATGAAATCAAAGTTTACATTGATCGAAGGGATTTGAAGCCTAGCGATTTAAATATTCTCACGGACATGAATATCACCACAAAAATAGATGCTCCTTTTGCTGTTGATATTCCTTTCAGAAGGAATACGCAGCATCCATGGAATATTAATGTGCGTAGCTGGGCCGGATTTCCTACCGTTGCATTGGAGTTCGAGGGTTCCGGAAACGTCGCCGATGAAGCGGTGATGTTCCAACAAAACGCAGTTGCAGCGGGCGAAATAAATACTGAAAATACTTCCAACTTTCAAATGAATATCACATGCAAGGATCCCATTGGGAAAATAATTTTTAATGCCGCTCCATGGGAGCCGGTTGCCATCGCATTAACTAAAAAAAATCCATTGTTCACTGTGGAATTTATGAATTCAGATGCAGTTCCGGGAGAACTGTTTCTGAAGGAAATACCTTGCATGGAAGGTGCCGCAAATGCAGTGCCGCCCCGGGCTCCCAACGCCGCGGACGAAGTAATTGCACATCCGGCGCCGGAACCCCATGGTTTGAAAGTTATACTTGGCGGAAATAGCGAAGCCGTGGGCCTCTGGAGGAAGGGGGGAGTGGGCCACTACCTGGCGGTTGGAAAATCCCGCGACGTTTCGGGTTTAAAGCATGCTGGCTGGCAGGAAGTTAGAAAAGAAGAAATTACCGGATTCGGAGCAGGTATCCTCTTCCGCAGGGAGAATATTTTGCCGGCCCCGGTGCCGTGATTCTGCTTTCTTTTTTGAATCGAATTGTGGGTGAAAATTTTTCCAGGTTTCGCGTCTGGGCCGTTGCCAAAGCGGTGGTTACGATTGCCATGGTGGCCATAAATTTAGGTTTTTAGACTTTTTCCATCGCCATCCGTGGACAATGTGTCATACTCCCATCTAGGATGACCGTTAGTGGGGTAGGAGGTGCCGGTGCCACCCAAACGGAGGACAGAAAAGAGCAAGGAAGCTCGCCGGAGGCATCGATGCGAGAATCGGCAACTACTCCTTCTGTGGCTGTAAATTGCAGCCGTATTGCCTCCCTTATAGCTTCGGTTATTGGCTTCATTTTTGGTACCAACAGCGGAGTGTTCATGTTTTTGCTAGGGAAAGGTTGTTGCCCGCAAAATTTTCTTCCTTCCGCTGTAGGTTCCCTCGGACAATGCGGGGCAACTTCTTCAAAGCAGAGCGATGGGTCCAATGCCCAAAAAGCTGCATCTTCTCCCGTGGCACCTCCGTCTTTCCAAAGCGGAGGAGCTGTTCCTCTTAACGTGACACTAAAGCCTCCCGCGGAGGCCATCGCCACCATGAAAAAGTTTGAAGAAGCAGTTAATACGGAAATTCCTCCTGCCTTCGAAGAAGCGGTTACCACGTCTGGTCGGGACTGCCGTTGCCTTAGTAGCGAGCAGAGCCGGGAGCTTTTATCGAATCATTTTCTGAAAGACGACTCCGACTGTCAGGGAGATCGAAAGGCAGCAGCCACGATTCCGGAAGATTTTTTCTCCGTCGACGAAACGACACGCGATGGCTACATGCAACAACTTGCGAACATTACCCTAGTGAAGGACATGAATCGACAAATGTTGAGCCGCATTCAAGGCTCTGGTGATCCCATTTCCCTTGACGACGCCAATAGAAGCCTAGCGTCCGCGCCCTCCGACGGGAAAACAATTGCTGAAAGTGGCCCCATGAAAGCGGTAGTCGGACTTATTCGCGAAACCTACGCAACCGATGCGGAACGGCTGAGGGCACTAAAAAACTTTTTAGGCTGCCCATACACCCAGGGCTGCTCAGCTGCGCTTGGAACGGCCTTCGGAATTGACCATCTAGACTTTCTCAGTCCATTACACTTCTCGGCGATAGGCGGGGGCACTAGATTTATGTCGGTACATTTCAACGCCGATACCACGGTCACCCTTGAAGGCTCCTGTAGCTTCGCCGGCTATGAACCTTATTTAACAGAGCAATACTCCACTCTTATACAAAAAGATTCTTTTGCGCATATGGCGGTAAAATACACCGTGGGGACTCCCTTCGATCCAAATAATCCGTCGTCACATCCCGATGGATGGGAAAACGCCCCGCCCGGAGGAACGGTAGACCCCAGTGCCGGAGAAACAAAAACGGCGAAGGACACCGGGCCTCCTACATCACTAATAGCCACGAAGGTCGAATTTGCCGAAATCATTACGCGGTGAAAAGATTCCGCCAATTTTCTCGGCAAACCCAAGTGAGAGCTAGTCCTGGCGCAAATGAAGACCCAGTCTTGACCTATTTTGTGGAAAGTGGAAGTGGAATTAGGAAGAAATTCTTCAGTTCGGAAGGAGCGTCGCGCACTATTCTCCCATTCCACAGCTGGGCTTCTCCGTCGTTTATTTGTAATGTAGCATCTGGCTTTTGCGCGCGGCCGGCCTCTATCCTTGCTTCTAGGAGCGAAATGTAGGTGGTCGGTGCCCCATTGGGTTCCCCATCCCCGGCACTCGACAGCAGCTCATCATGGAAAGAGGAGAGGACATGGAGACGGACATCGGGAGCACACCTGGCTAGGAGGCTAAGCAGTTTCATTCGCGCCTCACTGTCGTGGACCAAATCATAGAAAAGGGCGGCCATGCCACGGCCAAAACTCTCAAAAATAGTGGCGAAAAGGCCGCTCACTCCGGAGCGCTCCTCCGGCTCCTCCCGTTCCCGGCTTGCTTCGTAAAACCGTATTCCGTCGGTCCAACCGGCGTCGAGGAGCATCAGAAGTGGAAGTTTATCCACAAGCCCGTTTTGCACTTCGGAGGGAGACGAGAGAATTTCATCGAGCAGCAGCGAGAAATTGCCCTTCCGCAAAATATCCGCGCTAGAGTCCATTCCCTCAGGGCAGAACAAGCTCAAAAATCCCTCGGACAGCGCCTCCCCGCGTGCCTCGTCCGGGCATCGGTGGAAAATTTCTATCGCAAAATTCCTAATGTACTCCAGCGGAGAAACATAGTAGCACATAAACAGCTCGCGGGGACGCAATTGAAAACATTCCGAGAGAAAGTCTTCCGGCAGGCATCGAATGAATCTCCAGGCACTGCCAATGGTGGAAAAACCCGCGGAGCTCTGCAGGGTAAGTAGGACGAGAAAATCCCCCGCATACATGGACAAAAATTGCATGCGCCGGGATTTTGAAAACATTTCCAATAGTGCAAATCCTGAATTGCGCACGTCTTCCACGGGGGAGCAAAGAACTCCAAAAATAAAATTGTCACTGCCCCCTTCGCGGAACGAGTGGCCCGCGTGCTTAAAAATGAATTCCTCGGAAATTCCATTGAGCAGCGAAAATCCGCTACGACGCACGGAATCGGACTCGGAGCGGAGCAGTGTTTCGATGAATTGGCCTCCCCGTTCCAGGATAAACTTGCTGCGTTCTCCGGGGGTCGCACGGCTCAAAATTTCAATGGCGCATTGACTCACTTCCTGAAAACTGCTCCCCATCAAATTCTTGATAAAAGCATCCCCCATTCTTCCCATGAAGGCTATCCGGGTTTCTTCGTCGGCGGACTGCAGAATACCCACCGCATGGTGGCAGAATTCGGGGGATACTTTGCCATTACAGTCGGCTTCAAAGAGAGATCTGAACGAAAAAGCCTCCGAATTGATTGCTACGGCGTAGGCGCGACGGCCTTTGTGTGCAAAAAATGACAGGAGGAAATTCGTCACCATCACTACGTTCTGTGGAACAGACAGTAGGAGAAGTTTAGACATCTTTGCCGCCATTGCTCCAAAAACGCCTGCTAGAACACCGTGGCCTTCGCTCCCCTCCAGGGGCGCGAAAAATTCTTCCATTTTCCCCAATCCGCACGCCAGTGTGTAGGCGACCGCGCAAAAGGCATCTCTGGAGTCCTTTCCTTTGTAGGAAGTATCCATGCAGAATTCGAAAATTCCATCCTTTGCTTCCGGGGAAAGTGCGCTAACCCACTCCGTCGTAAGGTCAAAAAAATCCCCGATTCCCGCATTGCTTGCCCTTCCGTCTGATTCTTCGTTTTCACTGAAAAATTTGGCCAGGTTCTTGAAAACATCCAGGCAGTGGGCCGCAATGAATTCGTTCCTCACCGCGGAGTTTAACCCACACAGCATCGCAAATGCGGCAAGGTTGGGGTAGTGGAATAGGCCCATAAATTCACGGGGATTGCGCACAATAAATGCCTCCAGAACCGGCTGCGGAAGGGCTCTAAAGGCCCGTGTCTCCAGCTCCCACATTTCCCGGCTGGCGTGCCCATGCGCATCGACATCTTTTTTGGCTCTTCGTAGTTTTTCGGAGGCCTTGGGGAATCCGGGAGAAAGCGACAGAACGAGCTCCTTTACCTCGCCGGAGTGCTCAAGTTGACGGAGGAGAGTTGCTCCGTTGTTTTCGACGAGAAAGAGCGTCGTTTCCGCGGCTAAAAGAGGAAGCGCCGCGGTGGCGGCCTGGCAGCCCGAACTTAAACCATCTAACATCTTGCAAAATTCCTCGCCGTGCCCGCGAACGATCCCATCGAGCGTCTCCGCCATTAGGGCCGCGGCCCGCCTTTTTTCCACATCCTGCCGCCCGCCGTGCTGCGTCAGCGCATTCACTAATTCCGTCTTTACATCCGTCTTCTGCCGTTCAGCGGCCCTTGCCGAAGGGGAGAACGCCCGTGCCAATCTGTCCATGGGGACACTCCCCCAATGGAAAGGGAATTGTGCGAGAAATTTGTGGTGGTTTTACGTTTTATTTCAGATAAACTGACGTTCCTTTTTGCGCAGCGGGTTGGTCCAGGAGTTACCCCATTTCCATTGCCCCGTAAAACCCGTCCGGAGGGGAGTTCCGCATTTTTACGGGAGAGACTGCTCCGGCGTCCACGGCCGGAGTTTCATTCTTGCAAAATATTGTAAAATGTTGCAATGAAACAACATGGATCCTATAAAGCCCGAAAGGGTGGCTCCCCGCGGAGCCTGCGCCGGCGGAGTTCCGCCGGCGGCGGTGGCTGGAGGTAGTTCCAGCTTCCAATTCCTGCCCGTTGCATCGTCCGCAGAGGGCAACTTTTCCTACTCGATTTCTTTGCCCGCCATGGGGACGCTCAAATCCGAAATTTACACCACAAATTACTGGAGCGCTTGCCTGCAATGCCATAGAAGTGACTGGGAAGAGCTGGATAGCTTGCAGGAGCAGGATAGGACGTTTATCCTGGGCTATCAGTGTTCCTTCATTAGGCACCTGATCCGTGGACCTCGGTCCTGCAACAAACCATCAAAATTACCCACCAGGGCACCGAGCGTCGCACCGCCGCGGTCCACATTCCTCTGTGTCAGAGGCTGGGCCCGCGACGGGCAGTAGAACCAACAAATTCCCCCGCGCGCACTCCGTGCGCGCGGGGGATTTAATATTGCCTCCGTCGCTGCGCCCGACGGGGCACATCGCAGGGCAATTACTTCACGTCTGCGATGAGTTTCTTCATTTCCTTTTCGAGTTCTTCGCGCCCCTCCAAAACCTTTCCGGCTTCGATGAGCTGCAACCCCCGCTCGATGGCGTTCTGCGCCTCCGGCTTTCGCCCCGCTTTGACGAAGCAATCCGCGGCGTAGTAGCAGAGCAGTGGATCTTCAAACATTTGTAAATAGAGCTCGTAGACCTTCGTCGCCGCCTCGATGCCGTTCATTTGCCATTCGCAGAGGGCCAGCATGATGAAGGGTTGAATTTGAATTTCTTCGATAAAGAGTCGGACGATGACCGAAAACATGGCGCTGG
This sequence comes from Puniceicoccales bacterium, assembly GCA_031290195.1. GTDB lineage: Bacteria > Verrucomicrobiota > Verrucomicrobiia > Opitutales > JAIRLM01 > JAITOA01. The sequence goes on from JAITOA010000023.1 coordinate 13,329, forward strand.
CGGCCTTAAAGTCCCGGGCTTCGTAGGAGCTCATCGCAATTTTGTTAAGGGCTTCGTAGTCGGCCGTCGTCAAAATTCCCTTCAGCGTTTGCTCTTCTGCCGGGGAACGCATGAGATTGGGCAATGCCTCACGAATGCGGTCGAAGATAGCCTTGGCGCTGCTTTTTTCGTCGCGGGAAAGAAAAAATTCGACGCCTTCCATGGCGATGAGTTCCCCTTCCTCGAGCACCTTCTGAATTTCGTTCTTACGGCGTTCCTTGCGGTGCTCCTGAGGTTCGAACTGGCTTGGTTCTTCCTCCTCTACGACTTTCTCTGCCACCTTGTCGGCAATTTCTTCGAGCAATTTTTTCTGTTCATCGGTTAATTCGGCCATGGTTTACCTCAATTTGTTACGGGTTACCCGCATAGAGTATTTAAGTGCATCCGTGGCATGGAGCAAAAAATATTTTTTGCAAGTACTTTAATTCGTTTCCCATCAACGAATTAAATTTTTAGACTTCTCCCTTTGTCTTCCGGGCTTGGAGACGAAGGTAAATCGCAGGGAACATCCTCCCAGAGAGAAGCGTTCGATGAATTTCCTCCGAAGATGGGATTCATCGGTGGGGGTGAAGAGCCGTTGATTGTTGCAGTAGAGGCGGATGGCAATGGGATCTTCCGCAGTTTGCAGTGAGTAAAAAATTTTAAAGGTCTTCCCGCTGCGGTTGGCCGGCCGGTGTTCTTCGAGGCACTCGCAAATAAAACGATTGAGGACCCCGGTGGTGATCGTCTGGAGGGAACGTTTCCGGAGAAGCAGGGCCGTTTCCCCCAGGGCATGGATGCCTTCTCCGTCCCGGGCGGAGAGGAAGAGGATGGGGATCTGCGGCCAGAGAAAGAGTTCCCGCCGCAGGGCCTCCTCGAAGGAGGTTTGAAAGTCCTGCAGACTTCCGTAGGCCGGCAGCGCGTCCCGCAGCACGGCCCGCATGGCCAGGTCCCACTTGTTGACAACGATGGCCAGATTTTTCCCCGCCGCCGCCACGTCGGCGGCGATCTTCTTGTCGAATTCCGTCAGTCCGCGGACCGCATCCAGCACCAGGAAAATGACCGGGGTGGACCCAAGGGCCCGCCGGGCCCGCAGGGAGGAAAAATATTCCACCGACGAATCCACTTTTCCCGGAGCCCGCAGTCCCGCCGTGTCCAAAATGCGCATGGGTTGCTCCCGGCCGTCGGCGTCCGCGAAGGTGAAATCACCGTGGACGGAGTCACGGGTGGTTCCGGCCCATTCGCTGACGATCATGCGCGGACTTCCCAGGAGGGCATTGGCCAGGGAGGATTTCCCCACGTTGGGGGCTCCGATGAAGGCCATGGCCAGCCGTTCTTCTCCGCTAGCCGTGCCGTCGGAAGGTTCCAGGCCTCGGAAAAGCACCGCCTCCAGGTCCCCAATGCCGCGGCCGTGCTCCGCGGAAACGGCGATGGGCCCTTCCCCGAAGCCGAGGGAGGCAAAGTCAGCGACCGCCGCCTCCAGGTCGCCGCCGTCGACCTTATTCACGACGGGGAGAACCCGCTTGCCCCTCCGGCGCAGCGCAGCGGCAATGGCCAGGTCACCGGAAACCAGGCCGGCCTTTCCGTCGAGGACGAGGACGACAAGGTCCGCCATGGCGATGGCAAAATCCACCTGCCGTTCGATGGCGGCCAAAAGTTCCACGGGAGTTTCTCCGCCGACCAACCCCAGTCCGCCCGTGTCCAGCAGCGTTGCTCCGCTGGGCAGCTCCATGGAAACGACGTCCCTGGTCACGCCGGGAAGGTCATGGACAATGGATGTTCGGGAGTGGGTTAGGCAATTAAACAGCCGACTCTTCCCCACGTTGGGCCTACCCACCAGGGCGATGCAAAAAAAAACTTTCCCCACCGGATGCGGTGGCATTAGCAGCGGAGTTCCGCGGGGGAGGCAATGCAAAAGAACGCTCCGTTCGCGGAAATCGGAACTTTCCACGGGGGCAACGCGGTGGCCGGGGATCTCCTGCCGGCAGGTGGAACTTCCCGGCCCAGTGCTCCGCGGTCCGGCAATCTCCGGAGGAACTTTCCCCTATTCCTCCGCAGGAGGATCCGCAAAGCGCAGCACCTGCCCCGGGTCACCGATGGTAATATTGTCCATTGACAGCACGGGAAAGGTGCCCAGGGAAAAGGGCAGGCCCACCTCCCAGCCAAAGTACGTGAAGCCGCCAAATTTCCAAATGCCGAAGCGGCGGGTGCCGTTCTCCTTGTAGTTCGAAAGTCCCAGAGGGATGAAACCCATCCTAGGCAAGTCATCCAGTGAATTGGCGGCCGGAACGATGAGGTTGCAGCCGTGATTTTCGAAGTGAACGGGGAGCAGAGTCCCCGGCTGCAGATTTCTTTCATCGCGGATTGCGATTAGAGTTTCCAGAAATTCTTCCGGCTTTGGCCGGTGGAGCACCGCCGGCTTCCGGCCTTCGTCTTCGGGAAAAATGGGCCCCAGGTCGCCGTTGGAAATTGAGAATTTTTCTGCATTTTCCCAGAGATCGCAGCGGGAATCATAGACCTCCTTCTGCCGCTTGACGAACGCCTTTGTGCTTTCCAGAGCTTTTTTTTGGATGTCCGCTTCGTTTTCGGCGGCCGCTGCCTCGGCTTCCGGCTTCTTCCCCATTAGCGTGTGGAACCGCCGGAAAACTTCCAAAATTTTCACCGCCGGGCGAAATCCGTCCACGTTGTGGTCCCATTCGTAGAAGGCGGCCTGGGACATCGTTCCCATGAGCAATCTGGCCCTATTTTTTGCGCCGTCCAGTTCACCTCCGTCCCCGTCGGGGAAGCTCTGCCCGGATGCCTCGGTTTCGGCAAAAGCAGCTAAATCCGAAGACAACTGGCTTTTTCCCCGGAGGCGGTGGGAGCAGTCCGCCACAAATGCGGCCAAAAAATCCACCGCCGTTGCCGTCTCCGGAACGTTGAAATTGGGCGCGCAGCGGACCGGCTTTCCCTCCACATTTTCCAGATAGACGTAGCCAGTCGTAGCCAGCCCAGTGAATAATTTAACGAGAATTTCCGGACGTTCCAATTGCCAGCGGATAAGGTGGGAGTAGGCGAATCCGTTGCGCTGGTCTCCCTGAAAAATGGGTTCCGCCAGGAGCCGGTGGATCTGCTTCCTGAGATCGTCCGCATTTTCAATTTTTAAAATTCCACGGAGCTTTTTTGCGTCATCGTTCCCTCCGGAGTCCGGCAATTCCGCCCCTTCGATTTGCTTTGCAATGTCCTCCGAAAGAAAGCGCTTTTCCTCGGGAACTGCGTCAAAAATTTTATGGCCGGCCCAGTCACAGAGAATTGGAAGGCCGATGCCGAGGGCGCACATGGAAAGGAATGTAACAAAAATAGCGAAACCGGAACCGAGGGGAATGGCGAAGAGAAAGAGGGAAAGAGGGATAACGGCTGCGGTGCCAAGGACCAATCCGACGAAAAATCCACCCAAACGTCCCAGCGCCCCCTCGCCCAGCGCCCAGTTTGTCGCTAGCCATTCGTGGGCCTCCGGAGGAGGGGTTGTCTCCGAACCTTTCCCTGGATTTTCGTCAGCGTTTTCGCTGGGAGGCTCACCGTTCTCCTCCAGGGTCTCAAAAAAAACAGAGGACATTCGGGGTGGTTCCTAGGAAATTTTGCCCAACTGTAAATGCATCCGACGCGAAAATTTCAAGTTTTTCCAAAAAAGGCTTGGCGGCGATGGACCTGCCTCCATAGACAGATTGCCCGCGGTGAGGTATCCAAGCGGCTAAAGGGTGCAGACTGTAAATCTGTCGAGGTTTCCTCTTCGTGGGTTCGAATCCCCCCCTCACCACCGGCCGGCTTCCCCTCCCCCTAGGATTGTCTGTCCCTAAACTTTACGACAATTAAAAAATCGTAATAGCCTTGCATTTTTCGAAAAATTGGCCCATGCGCTAGGACCATGGATACGCGATTAGATGTTCGAGATGTCCGCCGGTTCGATCCTCCTCCCCGTGCTGACCGCACTGCTTCACGCGTCGAAGATGATTTTGAAGTGCTACGGAGCGGCAACGGTGACGAGTTTGTGTCTCTTCTCGATGCTCTGCGAGTGGACGGGGAGAGGCGTCGAGAATTATTGGATGCGTTCGTCTCCGTGGAGCCAACGGCCATGGGGGAGTTGATAACCACTATCACGGAGCGCATCATACTCGGAATAAGGTGCGGGAGTCAGTGGCTAGATTTTCTGTGCGGCTTCATGTTTTATGACCGATTCTCGGGGCCTAGAGGAGAAGCTCTGGATATCCTGCTGAAGGAAGCTAATATTTTCATCAAAGAGTACAATAGGACAATACTTCCAGAGGTTCTACAAATGGAGACGGAGCGCCTCCGACGGGAACGAGAGGCAGAGACGGAGCGTTTCCGACAGGGACAAGAGGCAGAGACGGAGCGCGTACGACAGGGACAAGAGGCAGAGACGGAGCGCGTACGACAGGCGGTGGATGAGAGGGTGGAGCGTGCACTGCAAGAAGTGCGGGCTGAAGCAGAGCAGCAGCGCTTGGCGGATCGGGCGGA
>JAITOA010000013.1 GCA_031290195.1 Puniceicoccales bacterium
AGAAAATTGCAAGAAATTTTTCTCGCAAAATGAGCAAATCCGCTTGAATATTTTTGGAAGCGTTAGTTGTATTTCCATAAATACTTGCTAACGCTTAAGTCTCTCTGTAGTCGAGAAAAAAGAACTTTTTCCATCGGGGGATTGGATAAATTTTTCGGAGAAGAACCGCTGCCACCCATCCCCGACAGCACAATCGTTAGCGCCAAAAAACTGGATCTCGTATCCGTGAAGGATGGAAAGTTCTACTTCATAGTCGACGGAGACACTTCCCAGGAGATAGCAGTTGACAACATCGCATCCCTTCGACACTGCAGGGTCCTTGAAAATTTTTCCCTGTCGGGGGGTTTCCCCCGCCTAACCGGAAATGATCTATTCGCATTACGAAGTATTAAAAGCATGAAAACGATGGACCTTGGCACCCTCGGAAATCTCTCTCTTAATGACATTGAAACATTTCACAGAGCAAGACCGAATGCGGAAATTATTTGCAATGCGCCATTGGTAGTAACTACAAAAACGGGTTTTAGACAATTACGATGGCCTCCAAATAAAATTTCTCCATTCCGCGGTTGCTTTTCCGCAGTACTGGTGTGAGCAAACGGCTAGAGCATTTTGAACACAAGAAAAGGGAAACGCCGCGGAGCGCGAAGCAGGGGAAGGCGGCTGATTTTCGGTCGACCACACGGGAGAAAATAGCAAAAAAATATTGCGCATTCGCCGCCCTCCCCCACCTTTCGAGGCCACCGTGAATTTGCTAGGGAATGCAGTTTTTTGGGGTATTACCGTCATGCTGTGCCTGGCCACGCTGCGCATGAATGTGGTCATTTCCCTTCTCGCGGGAGCCATCGCCGCCGGTTTCTGCGCAGGGTTTTCCATCTCCGAAACACTTTTCATCTTCAACGGAGGACTTAGATCCGGAGCCGCCATCGCCGTCAGCTACTCCCTGCTGGGGGCATTCGCCTGCGCCCTCGCCCATTCCGGCCTCGCCGCCCGACTCCTCGGTTCCATGCTTCATTTCCTGGATGGGAATGCCGGCCAAAGCAATTTTCGCCGTCGCTCGGGCCTTCTCCTTCTCCTCCTGGCAATTGCCCTTCTAAGCAAAAGTTTTCTTCCCGTCCACGTGGCCTTCATTCCCATTCTCCTGCCACCCCTACTGGCTCCGATGGCGCGCATTGGACTGGATCGCCGGGCCGTCGCCTGCACCCTCGCATTTGGACTCGTGGCCTCCTATTTGATACTTCCCATTGGTTTTGGACATATTTTCCTCAGGGAAATTCTCCAGGAAAACCTCCGCTCCAATGGATTGTCCGTTTCCCTAGGGACAATTTTAGGCGCCCTGGCCATTCCCTTTTTCGGCATGGGCCTCGGACTGCTGGTCGCCGTTTTTCTTTCCTACGGCCGGCCCCGTTCCTACGGCATGGGAAAGATACTGCAATTGCCTCTCCAACAGCACCCAGCCCCCGGCCGACGCCAATTTTTCTCCGCCTGCATCGCCCTCGCCGTCGCCGCTACCGTCCAGCTGGGCCTTGGAAATAGCATGGTGACCGGAATGCTGGCCGGAATGCTCGTTTTTTGGATTAGCGGCGCCATTTCTTCGGAAAAAATTGATGGAATCGTCGGAGAAGGGATCCGCATGATGGCCGTCATTGGAATTATTATGGTCACCGCCAGCGGCTTCGCCGCCGTTTTGAAGGCGTCGGGAGGAATCGAACAGTTGGTAGCCCTCATGGTGCGGTCGGTCCACGGCAGTCGTTCCATGGCCGCCCTTCTCATGCTGGCCATCGGATTCCTCATCTCCGTGGGCATCGGTTCCTCCTTCGCCACCGTCCCCATCGTCGCCGCCCTCTACGTCCCCTTCTGTGCAGCAGTTGGATTTTCTCCGGCGGCCACCGTCGTCCTCGTTGCCATGGCGGCGGTTCCCGGCGACCCCGCTTCTCCGGCATCCAGCTCCACCCTTGGACCCACCTCCGGCCTATCCGCGGACGGACAATTCAATCATATGGTCGACTGCGTGATCCCCAGTTTTCTTCATAACAGCCTCCCGGCCATCTTCTTTGCCTGGATCGCCGCCATGATTTTATAGCTTTCCGCGGGAAGAAATCTTCGGCCGCTGCGCTAAAGGTCATTGAAAAATTGAAAATAAACTCGCTTTTTTGACGCACTTCTGTTTTGCATCCCCAGATTGTGGATTGTCATACAAATCAATCCTTCTATGCCTATGCCGTTCACCTGGAACCGAATCTGGAGTCTAGCCTGGGAGGTGCCGAGGAAGTAACGGAAACTTTACTGTCTAAAATTAAATCCGGAAATATTTCCTATCTTAGCATTATTTCCGCCCATCTTTTTCCCACAACTTCACCCAGATGGTACCACTGCATTTTGACATTTTTCTACCTCGTTTTTACGGGAAGATGGAGCAGGGAACAAACACTTACTGAAATAGCAACGACCTGCGTTGTCCCGAAAGTTTCAAATGGATATGCAACCCCCATTCCCCAGCAGGCACAGCGGCGTGGAACCGATGGAGCGGAAGCGGAAAAACCCAGCGGTGATCCCGAGGACGTGCAGCCCTTCGAAATTCCACAGGAACGACCATCGGAGGAAGATGAAGCCACCATCAAAATTTACCTGCAAAGGGAAGAAGAACTTGGAATTCCCAAAACACATGAACTTCCGCCCATTACAATGACGTCCATCAGCCACGCTGAATCGACTCTTACTATTTTCCAAAAAGAACAACCGCCATCGTTCAGTTGTGTTGGCAGCGAACAATCACGGGAAAGCGACGATCCAATTACCGTGACTCCCAAATTTCAGCAACCTTCAAAAGAAAATGATTCCAATTTATCGCAGAAATTGGCGGGAACAAATCATGGCGCCGACATGGCACGACCATGGGAAAATGCCTCCAGTCTTTGCGTGAAGAAGAAATGTAAAAAGCTAGGAATTTCCAAAGATGACGAATATTTATTTTGGTTAAACGACTTTATTGCCTTCAAACAAACTGAAGCTCTCAGGATGATAGTCAGAGAAGAGCGCCCATTCACAGATAGTTGCTTCTCACTTTTCATTGAAATACTGCAAAAACATCACTGCTGCACTCGCCTAAAATATTTATTCCTCTACGGACAAAAATCTATCACCCAGATTGATGTGACGCCTTTCACCGCGATCCAAACACTTGCTATTTTTGGGTGCACCGAATTAAGCAAAATATTTCTTGGAGATGCCCAAGGACTAGAACGCATCATTGGCTTCACCTCCGTTTCGAAAGCTGTCTTTTTTTGCGGGCCTTTTAACCCACAGGAAGGTCGGTGGCAAAAGTTATTCGAAGGTGCGAAGGTGGGTACGGTCGTTTGTACGCGGCACGAAGAGAAAAAATCCGATGACGGCGGAGACGCTGGGAAAGTATATGTTCCTTTACCCCGATGGAAAAAGTTCTTTTTTCTCGACTACAGAGAGACTTAAGCGTTAGCAAGTATTTATGGAAATACAACTAACGCTTCCAAAAATATTCAAGCGGATTTGCTCATTTTGCG
>JAITOA010000027.1 GCA_031290195.1 Puniceicoccales bacterium
TTCAGTGACATATTTTCATTTTTCTTTAAATGGATAGCGAACATAAGTAATGATTCATTTAGCGTACAGGAGTCCATCGACGTTGATAAAATAGTAAATATTATCGCACGCAATTTTGGTAATCTCACCGAAGACCAAGTCAAAAGTCTTCGGGACGCAAAAGCCCCTGGAGAGGAAAATGGAAATTTGCTAGAATACATGAAGCAACACGCCAGTGCGGATAATAAAAGCGCGATTGCCGCTGCAATGGCTAAATTTCCAGAAGCAAAAGAGGCTGCTACAGAAACCAACCAGGAAAAGAAAACGAGTGAAGATAATATTTTACTAGAAAGCCCAGAGGAGCAACGCAACGCAGTTGCAGACCCAGGAACTGACCCCGATAGTCTCCTAGATCTTGATGCGCCTGAAACTCATAGAGAAGATCCGGTGATAGATGCTGCTGCCCCAGAAAATACCCAGGAAACAAAAACAAGTACGAATGCTGTTTTACTAGAACGCTTAGAAGAGCAATGCAATGCAGTTAAAGACTCCGCCGAAGAGCTCAATGACATAGGGCGTAGGCCTATTGCTGTACATGCTGGTTATGATAAAACTTCAGCAATGCAAGCAGTGAACACAGCAATAAATTTATTCGAAAACGGAGCAAGCGAAGACGTGATTTCCGATGCAATTACTTATATGTTTCCAGAAGACATAGACCTGTGCCTCGATTTATTCGCTAGGCATGATATTAATTTCGCTGAGAACGCAAATAAATTACTGCACATGCATTTGCCGAATGGCAAAACTTTCTCATCCCTATTACCAGCTAATAATATTGCCGCAAATAAATTCAAAATAGAAATAGAAAGTGCACTTTCGAAGGAAAAGGGAAAAACGGAACTGGCGGCTCAAAAGGATGCGAATATCTCCTATACGGAAAAGCTTGAAAGTATTTCCAACGAACTTAAAGCAGCCACCACTTTTCTTCAAGACAATCCAAATGCATCCAGGAAAGACGTTGAACTGCAAGCAGAGAAAATTTTGAATCCAGAAAACATAAACATATTATTGGAATGCATTGAAAATGGAAGTGACAGCGAGGAAATTGCCGTCTGCAATGATTTATTTAATTTCCTCAATGCAGCGAATCATAATTACACACTATTTAATAGATTGCCATTGCAATCTAAGTGCCGGGAAGTCGCCAAAAAACTTGGGAGTAAATTGGGCGTTAAAATCAATGAAGGAAAATTCGAACCACCAACTCCAAAAACTAGGGAAGAATTTCGAATGCAGATGTCGTATTTGAAGTATATGATGAATTCGAAAAACGGCGAAACAAGGGCAAAAAGCGTAGATTATCTATGCTCGCAGAAAATTATAAAACTAGCGTCAGATAATGGGTGGACAGACGTCTTCAATGACGTTTTTGGGAATGACCATTCCATTGCCAAAGAAATTGCAGAAGACAATGGACTAGCCGGAGAATTCGGAATTTTTGAAAAGCAGTGTTTATCCACCAAAACGACACCCTCTGCGACGGCATCTCCGAACGAAGCAGTGCAAAAAATGAATGAGTTAGACGACCGTATTTCGGGTGCGATCGATAATACATCAATAAACTATTATGACACATCTTTCACCGACGAATATACCTTTGAATTGGCAGTGCAACTATTCAAAGAAATTACGAATTTTATTGAACAAAACCCCAATGCGACTCCGGAGGAAATCATTGATTTATTTGGGGCCACACTATCCTCCGATTTTTTGCAGACGTTGGCGCGCATCTCCAAAAATCCAAATCCGACACAGCAAGGAGCAATTGAAAATTTAAGAAAATTACTTCAAACGAAGACTTTTACGGGAAAGTCATTGCCCGAAGCTCTGCCCCTCAGTTCGCCTGCCTATGCAGAATTAAATGCCCTATGCAATATAGCAAAAGTGCCAACCTACTGGCCGAAGTTCGGCTCCCCCGATAATTTTGAGTTTAACCCACAGGATGAAAAGCAGTTGGAATCGGTTCTCCGGGCGATTGAAAAAGACCCGAAAGCTGCCGTCGCATTTTTACTCACCGAAGGAAAGTACGGGAATCTTTTTACTGACAATCAGACAATGGAAAAAATTTGGAAAGCTTCAAACGAAGAAGGGAAATCCATCGTAGAGATGACAACAGAACTTGGCGTTCCAGAAGATATTACAATGTCTTTAACCGAAAAATACGAAGAAAAAAGCGAAGTTGTTCGCGTCGGGAAAATTTTCAACAAGTACTCTAACTCTGAATCCGGAAATATTAATAATCTTCTTGATTACCAAAATGCAATGAACGGAAATGCTATCCAGATAGCATTGGGAAATGAAATGCGCGGCAAGGCACTGAGTCTTATGTCTGAACTAGATTCAGATAGCATCGCTACGCTTCTACGCCACCCAAGTGGCGGTTCTATTTTGGCGCAACTTACACAAAACGATAGAGGAAAAGGCATTGTGGCAAGATGGCTTGAGGATCCTGGAGCAAGGGAAATTATGCTGGAAAAACATTCCTCCACTATCCTGGAAAATATGTCAACCCACCAAATGGGCAGAGGCAACCAAGTATCGGGCTCCGCTATGACGGCTTTATTTCTTCTTCATCCCGTAGTAATTTCAAGGGAACGTGTTAATTCCGGAGCTTCACACCTACACGGTCTCACTCCTAAAAAAGGGAATAGACTTCAGGAGAACATACTCATTGACGATAAGTGCAATGATATTATTAAACAAATTCAATCCCTGGATTTGGAAACCAGAAAAAAAGTTCTTATGGAAAAGGCGGAAAATGGCTGCAATCTTGCTCAATTTGCAGTTTTGAACTGCCCCGATGAAACGGTCATTAAAATTGCCGGCCTTTACCGTGAAAACGGATTGGAAATTGATCGGTCTTTTCTCCTGGAAAAGGCTGCGCTAAGCAGGGAAAAAATAATAAACAAAATGGGTCCAAGACGCAGCCAAGGAGAACGTGATGTTGCCAAAAGAGTCGAATTTGCAGACCCAAAAACCGCGGCCGCGTTCGCTGAAGAACTGAACAAATTGCTCGGTCCAGAGGTTTTACCAAACGACCTCCCAACATAGCTCATCAAGGCGAAAAATGTATCCCCTCTCATTCTCCATCGTCCACGTCGACGACGGGACTGACGCCGACGAGGGAATCGCCCGGAGCCAATTGGATCAATCGGACACCCCGAGTGGTGCGGCCGATGATGCGAACGTCGGAAACGCGGGTACGCACCGCCTGCCCCTGCCGCGTCAGCAGCATAATTTGGTCATCGTCGTGGACACTCAGTGCCGCACAGATGGGTGCGTTGGTCCGCATGGCGATGACTCCCTTTCCGCCCCGCCGCTGCGTGCGATAGTCGTCGAAGCGGGACCGCTTCCCAAGACCATTCTCCGTCGCGAGGAGCAGGGATGCGGAATTATCTACGACGGCGAGGAGCTTTGTTTCGTCGTTGTCTCGGAGGGAAATGCCCCGCACTCCACGAGTTGCTCGCCCCTGAACACGCAGGTTAGATTCGGGAAATTTCACCGACATGCCCAACTTTGTGACCAGCATGAGTTCGTCGTTGCCGAGGGTGAGGTGGGCGGAGATGAGACGGTCACCTTCGTCGATTTTAATGCCGATGGTGCCATCCCGGCGAAAGTTCCCGTAGTCCCGCAGTGCCGTCTTCTTGACCACGCCGCAGCGCGTCCCCATGATGACATTGCAATCGGAGTCAAAACTCTTCACGCAGAGCATCGTAGCGACACGTTCCCCCTCCCGAAGGGCAAGTAAATTTACCAGAGAACGACCCTTTGACGTCCTGGAAGCCTCCGAAATTTCGTAGGCTTTCTTCACGTAGAGTCGGCCATTTTCCATGAAAAATATGATGTAGTCATGGGTGGAAGCGGAAAAAAGATGCTCCACGGAGTCGGACTCCCGCTGGCCGGCACCGATGACTCCCTTTCCACCCCGCCGCTGGGTACTGTAGGCATCCACGGCCGTGCGCTTGATGAAACCTTCCCTGGTGACGGTGATCACACAGCATTCATTCGGAATAACATCCTCCATGCGAAATTCCCCCTCGGCGGGGAGAATTTTCGTCTTGCGTTCATCGCCATAGGTTTCCCGAAGCCCGAGTAGTTCGCTGCGAATGATTCCCATGAGCACGGCATCGTCGCCGAGAATTTTCCCGTACTCGGCGACGGCTTTCATCAGTTCCCCATATTCGCCATCGATCTTTACCCGCTCCATGCCCGTCAGCTGGTAGAGGCGCAGCTCCAGGATCGCATCCACCTGACCGCCGTCGAGTGGGAATTTCTCCAGCAGCTCCCGGCTCGCCTCTTCCCGATTGTTCGCCGCCCGAATGATGCGAACAAACTCATCCAGATGGTCCAGGGCAACCCGAAATCCGGACAGGATGTGGGCCCGTTCGGAGGCTTTCCGCAGGCGAAATTTGGTGCGTCTGGTTATGACTTCCCGCCGATGCTCCAGAAACAGGTCCAGCATTTCCCTAATATTCATTTGCTTGGGCCTCTTGCCGTCCAGAGCCAGCAAAATGACGCCGAAGGATCCCTCCAATGGGGTATGGCGGAAGAGCTTGTTAATGACCACCCGGGCCGATTCCCCCCGTTTCAATTCCAGCACGATGCGGGTCCTCTCGTCGGATTCGTCACGAATCTCCGATACTTCGTCGATGACCTTTTCCGTAACCAATTCGGCAATTTTTTCCACCAAACTGGCTCGGTTAACGGCGTAGGGCAGCTCGGTGATGAGAACCTGCTCCCGGCCGTTTTTCTGCTCCTCACAGGTGGCCTTGCCCCGAACCCGGACGATGCCGCGGCCCGTGCGCAGATAGCGGTCAATGCCTTCCTGGTCCGTGATTTCCCCTCCCGTCGGAAAGTCCGGTCCCTTGATAATTTGCAGCAAATCGTCCAGGGAGAGGTGGGGGTTGTCGATGAGGGCGACGGCGGCGGTGATGATCTCGCCGGCGTTGTGCGGGGGAATGTTGGTGGCCATGCCAACGGCGATGCCGGTGGATCCATTCAATAGTAAATTTGGCAGAGCACTGGGAAGGACAACGGGCTCCACCGTACTCTCCTTGTAGTTGGGCACAAAGTCCACGGTTTCTTCGTCCAGGTCCCGCAGGAGGTCTTCGGCAATTTTGTGCAGCTTACATTCCGTGTAGCGGTAGGCGGCCGCCGGGTCCCCGTCGATGGAACCGAAGTTCCCCTGGGGCATGAGGAGCGGGTAGCGCATGACCCAGGACTGGGCCAGACGGACCAGGGCATCATAGACGGATGCGTCCCCGTGCGGATGGTAATTTTTTAGCACTTCACCGATGACTCCGGCGCACTTGTCAAAGGGGCGATTGTGGAGGAGCCCCTCCCGGAGCATTGCGTATAGTATTCTCCTCTGTACCGGCTTAAGTCCATCGCGCACATCCGGAAGTGCCCGGCTTACGATCACCGACATGGAGTAGTCCAGGTAGGCCGACTGCATCACCCCGACGATGCTTACATCCGAACAGGGACGGGAGAGTTCTCCCTTCGGAGCCAAATTTTCTGTGTCCAATTCATTCATTTATCATATGTCCAAAAATGTTACGTTCAGCGCATTGTCCTCGATGAAGGTGCGACGAATTTCCACGTTCTCCCCCATCAGCATTGAAAAGGTGGCATCGGCCAGGGCGGCATCGGCGATGGATACCCGCAGCAGATTGCGCTTTCTAGGATCCATCGTTGTTTCGTAGAGCTGGGAAGGATTCATTTCGCCGAGACCTTTGTAGCGCTGAATGGTGAGCCCCCGGCGGCCGTTGCTGCGAATGGCATCGGCAAGTTCCAAAATGCTGCGCATGGAAACACTAAACCCCTTTCCCCCTCCACCATCTCCAAGCACATAGCGGGCCTGTCCATCGGCGGAGAAACGGTCTACGCAAAACCCCAAAGTCGCCATTTCTTCCAGCACATTTCCGAGGGAGGCAGCCTCGTAGATCTCCTGCACCAAAACCCGCTTTCGCAGCAGAACACCGTTGGATTCTACTTCGCCAGCCGCGATGCCGGCGGGACCGCCATCGACGATCCCGTGCTCCGCATAGAAAGCGGCCCGCGCATCGTCATTCTCCAAAAATGTAAAACTTTCACCGTTTCCGATGCGGACCTTTGCCATGTACCGGGGCAATTCGAAGGAACCCGCCGTCCGCCGGTCCAAATATTCCCCGAGGGAACAGCCGTGGCGCCGCACTCCCTGGCCGTAGGTTTCCAGCCGACAAATATACTGGATGAGCTGGTAAAGACTTTCTCCCGGAAATTGATAGCCATCCACCAGTCGGGTCAATGTCAGGTCCTCCATTCCCAGTTCCAGCAGCAACCGATTCATCTCGCCGTCATCCTGCACGTAGCGCTCCTGCCGTCTCCGCTTGATCCGGTAGAGGGGCGGCTGGGCGATGTAGATGTAGCCGCCTTCGATGAGACCCCGCATCTGCCGGAAAAAAAAGGTCAGCAAAAGGGTACGAATGTGGGCGCCGTCGACGTCCGCATCGGACATGATGATGATCTTGTGGTAGCGGCAGCGGGAAATGTCAAAGGCGGAGGTATCCTCCGAATTTCCAACGCCCGTACCGCAGGCCATGATCATTGCTCGAATCTCCGCATTGCCCAGCACCCGATCCAGTCTCGCCTTCTCGACGTTGAGCACCTTTCCCCGCAGGGGTAAAATTGCCTGGGTGGCCCGATTGCGACCCTGCTTGGCGGAACCGCCGGCGGAATCTCCTTCCACCACAAAAAGTTCGCAGAGCGCCGGGTCCTTTTCCGAACAATCGGCCAGTTTCCCCGGAAGTCCACCGCCGCTGAGGGCACCCTTCCGGACGGTTTCCCGGGCCTTCCGCGCCGCCTCCCGGGCACGGGCAGCGTTGACGCATTTCTCTATGATTTTTTTGCCCAGCGCGGGGGTGGTTTCCAGGGCGTGGCGAAGAAAGTCCCCCACCACCTTCTGCACAATGCCATCCACCTCGCCGTTGGAGAGCTTTGTCTTCGTTTGCCCTTCGAAGCGGGGCTCCGGAACTTTTACGGAAACGATGGCGGTGAGCCCCTCGCGGACGTCATCGCCGGTGATGGCCGGATCCTTCTCCTTGATGAGATTATTCTGCTTGGCGTAGCCGTTGAGAACGCGGGTGAGCGCCGTTCGAAAGCCGGAAAGATGGGTGCCGCCCTCCACGTTATGGATGGAATTTGCGTAGGCATAGACCTGTTCCCCGTAGCCGTCATTGTATTGGATGGCCACGTCCACGGCAACCCGGCCGTCGGGGTCCCGCTCTCCGGCAGACGCCGTCCCGGAAAATACGATGGGTCGCTCGTGGATGGCCGTTTTCCCGGAGTTGAGAAATGCCACGTAGGCGGCGATGCCGTCTTCGAAGTGAAAAACTTCTTTCCGCTCCACCCGCTCGTCGGCCAAAGCAATGCGAATTCCAGGATTGAGGAAGGCCAGCTCTCTCAGGCGCTTCGCAAGAACTTCGCAGTTAAATTCCCTGGTTTCCAAAAAAATTTCCGAATCTGGCAAAAAGGTGATCTGGGTACCCGTAGTTTGGGATTCTCCGATGATCTTCATTTTTTCCACCACACGGCCCCGGGAAAACTCCATGCGGTGAACCTTTCCATTCCTGCGCACTTCCACTTCGAAGCGCTCCGAAAGGGCATTGACGCACTTTGCTCCAACGCCGTGGAGACCGCCGGACACCTGGTAGGCCCCCTTGCCAAATTTTCCTCCGGCGTGGAGATTTGTTAGAACGAGTTCCAGTGCAGGAATTTGGTAGATTGGATGAATGTCCACGGGAATTCCGCGGCCATCGTCGTCGACGGAACAGGAGCCATCGCTGTGGACGGTGACGGAAATGGCACCGCAGAATCCAGCCAATGCCTCGTCGATGCAATTGTCAACGATCTCGAAAACGCAGTGATGGAGGCCCCGCTCGTGGGTATCGCCAATGTACATGTCCGGCCGCCGCCGCACGCCCTCCAGCCCCTCCAATTTCTGAATCTTGTCCGCAGTATAGTCGCTGCCGGCCAACGCCGTATCCCCCCGCACACCCATCGTCATCCCCATGTCCATTGCTTTGTTTCCCTACCCAATTGGAGAGTTGATCTTTGATAGGGCGCGTTTTTAATTCGGTCAAGCGGCGAAACGGCGGCAATTTTTTCTTTGGGACAATTGCCGCCGCC
>JAITOA010000003.1 GCA_031290195.1 Puniceicoccales bacterium
CGACCCCAAGCAGCTCGTAGTAGTCTTCCGCCATGGCAGTCTCTCCCGATTAGTTTTCCGACGGTGAAGAATCCCCTCCGCCCTCCGTCTCCTCCGAGACTCCTTCCGCGCCCGGAAAAACGCCTTCCCCCTCGGGGCGTGAGGGTCCCCTGGAGACAATCACCGTTGCCGGCCGCAGTAGACGACTTTCCCAGCGATAGCCCCGCCGCACCACATCCACCACATGGTCTCCCGCAATGGAGTCATGGGGAACCATTGCGATGGCCTCTTCGCAGTGGGGGTCAAAGAGTTCCCCGGCGACGCCGATGGCAACGACCCCTCTGGACTGCAAAAGTTTCCTGAGCTGTTCGAAAATCATGGAAAAACCTCCGAGAACACTGGCGCCCACGTCCTTGGGGGCAGTCCGCAAACCCAGTTCAAAGTTATCTAAAATGGGAAGAATTTCAACCAACAATTCCTCGCAGCCTCTCCCCGCAGATTCGGTTCGCTCCCGCTCCACTCTTTTTCTGTAGTTGTCGTGGTCCGCCCTGGCCCGCAGAAGCGCATCTCTCAGTTCGGCGATTTCGGAGCGGAGACCGTCCTCCACGGCCAGGAGGCCGAAACTTTCTCCGGGCAATTCTTCACTGCCGCACGGACACGAAGCCGCTGCAAATTCCACACCCGCAACCGCTTCTCCACACTTTTCCTCTTCCCTTCGATTCTTTCCCATGGTTCAAAGCGCCGGGACATGGAGCAAAGACAAAAAAAGTCACCAACGCTGATTAATCCAACTAGGGGCGAAATGGACCTCTGTAAATTAAAAAAATTTCCGATTTCGGAAAATATTTCGTAGCACAAACGGCTGCCGTCAGTTACAAAATGTCTTTTGCCTCCGACCGTCGTCCCGGAAGGCGTGGGAAAATGCGGCCGAAAAATTTGTTAACTTCCTTTTTGGCATGCGGATAGCGGTAGTAATTGAAGCCTAGCAGCGGTCCAAGTGGGAGGTTCATAGCTTAACTAATTCCAAGCGAGAATATTGCATTCTTGGAAGGAAATCCCTCAATCTACATTTACATAATTTCTTGACAAAGTAAATTTTTTGTAATCGATGTATGTCTACTATGTGTAATCGTTTTCACCATCATTGTCGTCGCTGGCATTCTTTCTCCTGGCCCCGTCCCTGCCCCCACAACCACTGCTCCTGCATTGTCCCCATTTCCATGGGAGTTCCAACGCCTCCTCTGCACCACTACGGTTGGCCGGGGTGCCATTTCCACTGCGACGTCATACACGGCGGTTTGGCCGGATTTGGTGGGTTGCTACTGATTGCAGGGATCATGCTCCTTGGGCTTGGCCTATCGGCCGGACTCGGAGGTATTTTCGTTGCGATTGGCGTAATTGGATTGATTGCCGCTGCGGTATTCCTCCTTGGGGGTGCGGAAGACAAGGAAACTCCAAAAAAGCCAGATGAGGACGGAAGTCAAAAAAAGGGGACGTCCGAACAAACGGACCAGACCGATCCCAAGGGGGCACAACCTGATGGCCCTTCGACACCCTCGCAAGATAATGAAAAGAATGGTTAGGGATTGGATTTTGCGCTGTCCTTCTTTTCGATAACCTCATCCACGATGCCGTAGGCCTTTGCTTCCACTGCGGTCATGTAGAAGTCCCTGTCGGAGTCCTTGGCAATGCGTTCCACGGTCTGGCCGGTGAGTTCGGAAAGGATTTCGTTGATGCGGGCACGCCAGCGGAGAATTTCCTTGGCGGCGATGGAAATATCGGCGCTCTGCCCCGTGGCACCGCCGGTCGGCTGGTGAATCATGACGCGGCCATTTGGCAATGCGTAGCGTTTTCCCTTCGTGCCGGCGGCGAGAAGGAGGGTGCCGAAGCTGGCCGCCTGACCAACGCAGTAGGTAACCACGTCGCAGTGCATGAAATTAATTGTATCGTAGATGGCCATGCCCGCCGTGATGCTGCCGCCGGGACAATTGATGTAGAGATGGATGTCCCTTTTGGCGTCGTCCATCTGGAGGAAGAGCAGCTGGGCCACCACCGCATTGGCCACCTGGTCGTCGATGGGTGTGCCAATGAAAATGATGCGGTCCTTCAGGAGTCTGCTGTAGATGTCCCAGGAGCGCTCCGTCCGTCCATCGCGTTCGTAGACGTAGGGCAGTGGCAGGTAGTGGCTACTCATGAATTTCATCCCCAGCATCTTCTGACATTCGGCCAAAAAATTCCACAACTTCCATCATGTTTTCCATGTTCGCAACGATCTCGTCCTCCGAATCATCGGCAAAAATTTCTCCCAGCTGTCGGTACATGGACTTGGCGGCAAAGTCGCCCCCACCGGACGTCCCCTTTTCTCCTCCCCGCCATCCGCACTCCTCTCCGAGGAGGGATCCGCAGTTCCAGGACCCCGGCTGGAAAAATTTTTCGTGGATAAAGTCAACGGCTTTGGACAGGAAGGCCTGCCGCATCACCGTGCTCCGCAGATGTTCATCCCTTTTGAAGCGCATCCGGAACTCTTCCGCGGAGATTTCCTCCAATTGTGCCATGGCATAGGCAACTTCGTTCAAATTGCGATCGTCAACGCTAAGTCCCTCCTTGCTCGCAATTTCCGTTCCAATGAGCCAGGCCGAAACCATCTCTCTGGCCTGTTGGCGGGCGGCAGCGTCTATCTTTGCCTCTTCCAATTCAATATTTTTCAAGGGAACCCCGCGCTTTAGGTTGCGTTGCACCAGGCCTTCCCGGAAGAATTGACATTCTTCCTCGAGGATGTCTTCCGGAATGGCGGAAAGAATGGTATTCTCGACGAGATACCTGCGAATATGTTCTCTCTGTCGCCGCATGCCGGCGTCCACATTTTTACGGAATAGGTGGCGACGAACTCTTCTGCGCAGCTTATCCATGCCCTCTCGAACGTCAGGCACCTCCCGGACTTTCCCATTTTCGTCCGGGGGGATGCATTCCTCTACTTTCAAAATTTCACAGTCATAGTCTAAGGACTTTCCGGCAAGCCAAGTTTCTGGAAAATCTTCCGGAAATTCCGCGTGGAACGGATATTTTTCGCCGGAGCATTTCCCCTTTGCGTTTCCAACTAATCCGGGAATGGAGTCCTCGGCAATGCTCCGTCCGCCGATGAGTTCAACGGATTCACCCCTCCCGCAAAAATGTTCCCTGGAAGGATTTTCCGGCGCATGAAACCCCTCCGGGATCCGAGCCACGTGTGCTACTCTTACCATGTCACCGGCGGCAATCGGCCGCTGGACGGGGCGAAGACTTCCGTGGAACCTTATAATTTTTTCCAGAAGCTTCTCCACCTTTTCCTCCGGTGCTTCCCCGTTGATTGTCGGAAATTCGATGGCAGAAAAGTCAGGAAGTTGCACCTCCGGCCGGACGGTGAATGAAATTTGAAGGACGACATCCCCGTTTGCTTCGGGTGGTAGCAGTTTCATCTCGCCGTAGGCTATGATGGTGAGGTCCTCCCGTTTCCCCATTGCCGACCGGGCAATTTCCGCAAGTTGGTGGAACACTCCATCTTCGATTTTTTTCGCCCACATTTTTTCCACCATGGCTGCCGGCGCCTTTCCGGGACGAAAGCCGGGAATTGACAGCCCCCCAGTTGTCTCCGCCAGAACTTTTCTTCTCCGCGAGGCGTACTCTTCCGCGCTGAAAACACAATCGGCCGTGCGGCGGACTCCCTCCGATTCAATGACGCGAATTTCCACGATCCCTTCCCCTGCGATGTAAATCTATGATCCCCAGCAGATCCAACTCCTGGGTTGCGTTTTGCCGATACTTTGCAAGGTAAAAAAAGAAAATGAAACGCGCCG
The DNA here is from genome assembly GCA_031290195.1 of Puniceicoccales bacterium. Lineage (GTDB taxonomy): Bacteria > Verrucomicrobiota > Verrucomicrobiia > Opitutales > JAIRLM01 > JAITOA01. The sequence continues at coordinate 3,813 of JAITOA010000003.1, forward strand.
CTCCGGGGAAAATTTTTGCCATCGACTTCGAGGGAAATAGTCGGGAGGGAATTTTAGAATTTGGAGTCATTGCCCTGGAAGGAGATAAGCTGGTTGACCCCGTGGAAAGTTTTTGCCGCTGCGAGCGCCTGGAAGGACTCTTTCTTTCCCGAAAAAAAATCAATCCGCTCCACACCGCCTCTGCGCCGGCCATCGGGGCATTTTTTCCCCTCTTCCAGTCCATGCGCCGCAGCGCCGTGCTTGCTGCCCACGGAGCCGCCACGGAGGACTTTCTCCTGCGGCAAACCTGGCCCAGTCCCGGCTTTGTTCCCAACTGGGGAGATCCCGGACGACCGGTGATCACCTGGGGCCCCTGGCTGGACTCTCTCCAGCTCGCCCGGCGTTTTTGGCCGCATTTGCCCGCCCATGGCCTCCGGGACGTCCTCCGTGCCCTTGGTCTCGGAGGAGAATGGCGCGAACTGACCAATCGCCACTGCTCGTCCGGACGGCAACGCCCCCACGGAGCCCTCTGCGATGCCATCGGCTGCGCACTTCTCACGAGGGAATGCCTCCGCTTCGCGGACGGGGAGCTGCTGCAACTCATCCGTGGCTGCGGGGACACGCAGCTGCAACTTCCCATGCCATGAATTTGCGCCCCGCAGTCACCGCCAGGCCAAGCCAACGCTTTTCCCAGCGCCTCCGGTTGAGCCTGCGCATCCTTGCATTGCCGCGGTGGAAGTTGGGTCGTTTTTCCCGGGAATGGGCCATGGCAGTGGGAGGGGAGGCCGCCGGCTCCGCCGCGGACTGGCTGCAGGAAGCCACAACTTTTTCCGAGGAGTTGTTTCGCCGCATGGCACTGGACCACACCTATGGGGTGGCGGAGCGCCGCATGCTGGAGGGACTCGTGGGGAACATCGGCGAATGGGGCTATTTAGAGTCGGACCTGGCGGCCATTGCCTCCTCCGCCGGCGTGGATGGAAATACCGCGGAAAAAATTTATCGGGACCTGTGCCGCTTCGAAGGCCGGGGACTTGGCTGCCGCCACTTCCGCGAATATTTGCTCTGGCAGGCCTCGGGGACGGAATGCGGGGAGATTCTTGGCTGTGCCGCCCCCATCCTCCGGGGAGAAAAAAAAATTACCGCACTGATTCCCGTGCTGCGCCTGCTCCGCCGCCGGCTGCTCCGGGAAGATTTCGATGCAATTTTACGGGCCCTTGCCGACCGCCGGCTGCGCTTTCACCCCCCCATGGAAGGACTGCACTGGGAAACGGAAATGGCGGTCGGCGCCCCCGACCTTTACATTAACCGGGAAGGAAATGACTGGACCGTTTCCTCCGTTCCCACGGGAGAAGATCTGGCATCCTGGCCATCCGCCGCCGGGAAAAGTTGGCAGCCGAATTTTTTTCGCGTGGCATTGGAGCGGAGGTTGACCCTCCTCATTCGTCTCGGAGAGGTCCTTCTGGAACGGCAAAAAAGTTTCTTCGAGGAGGGGCCTCGGGCAATTGGGCCTTTTCTGCAGAAGGAACTTGCATCGGCATTGAATTTGACGCCATCCACAATTTCCCGGGCTATTCAAAACAAATACCTGCGGACGCCCCACGGCACCTTCCCCTGCGAACTATTTTTTTGCAAAAGCAGGGGAGGTTCCCCCATTCTCATTGCCCACGGCCTGCGGGAAATTCTACGGAATGACCCCGGAGCCCTCCTCTGGACCCACGGCCACTGGGCGGAGGAGTTAAATCGTCGATTTTCCGCGGACATTTCCCGAAAAACCATCGCCATCCACCGGGGAAAAATGCTCCCCTTCTAGGCGGATTTAATCAACGTTGGCGCTTCTCCGGGCTCCGTTGCGGAGGAAATTGCCTCCACATGACTTCCACGAAAAATTCAACCGGGGCTTTGCGGGTCTTCCGTTTGCCTTTCTTCGAAGTAAAGAAATACCAACGTCAAAGCAAGTCCAACAACGCCAAGCGCGATCAAAACAATGCCAAGCACCAAAGATTGGCCGACGAATATGATTCCAAAAAATAGAAGAATTCCGCCGATTCCAAAAGAGGAAGCAAAGGAAAAGGCGGCTTCGATGAAATTTTGATCATGGCAATGTTGCAGGTGGCCATGGCGAGACGGCGCTGGCGGTTGGGGGCCTCCGCCGGAATGGATCTTTTCATAGGTGGCACAGGCAGGAAACATTGTGGCGGTATGATTATTGGAAATCAAAAATTGTCGATGAAATTTTGCAAATTCAATTGTGGATTTTCCAATGTAATCGTAATATTTTTATTTGTAATTATTTAAGACATTAATGCCAGTTGCGAAATTTTTAAAATAGGAATTTTACCCCGATGGAAAAAGTCTAAAAACCTAAATTTATGGCCACCATGGCAATCGTAACCACCGCTTTGGCAACGGCCCAGACGCGAAACCTGGAAAAATTTTCACCCACAAGTTTTTT
>JAITOA010000008.1 GCA_031290195.1 Puniceicoccales bacterium
GCAATTGCTTTGAAAGCGATGGCTATCCTGAGCTTGCAGATTTTGCTACCAAATTAAAGGTGAGATGCGACAAAAATCATGCTGTGATGATCAAAAATAGTCCCCTTCTAAGTCAGGCAAATGAATGTCTTAAACTTGCCCGCAGGGCGTGCGGAGAAGGAAATAAAAAAGCTTTCATTGCATTGCGTTGTAAAATGCTTATGGAACTGAGCAGGGCCACGTTTGATTTGGATTCTGAGTACGGTTATATGGGCAATAAGACGTCGTTTTGGGCTGAAGTTAATTTTCTGAATAGTGGGCTGATTGCAGTTGGACGTGCGAAGGGATGGGCCTAACGATGGGGTCTAGGCGAAGCGCGAAGTTGGCTTGCTGGGATGGCAAAGTAAGAAGAAGCGATAGAATTTTTACGAAATTAATGGTGGTTGTATTATTGCGGTGTTCGACAGTCTCCTAGCTGCGTCGGTCGGATAAAAAAACTGCGGGGCTGAGTGGGCCCCGCAGTGGAGTTCAAGTTAGATGTTTTTTAGAAGGAGCGATTGACGGACAGGCTGCCGCTGATCGTCGTATAGGTGAGTTCCCTGTTGGTGTACACCTTCGCGTAGCTGCCATCCACCTGGGCAGTAGCCTCCCAGCCTTTTGCCACATTTCCACTAAGACCAAAGGAATAGACAAACATTCCCCTGGGGCCGTGGTTGATGGGCACACCAATCGGTGATGTAAACCAGTCAGGCCAAGAGGGGTCATTGATGTCTAGTTTCTTGGCGGAAGAGACAAGAGTTTTCCGTCCAAGCAACGCCCGCTGCTGCCACCCCAGTTTGGCGTGGAAGTTGAGTCCCTGGTCACCGGTTGGAGATTGCCACAGGTCCGTATCCAGGGCGAGGCCAAAAAGTCCCGTCACGTAGAGATGGTGGATCGAATTCGTTCGAAAATGAGTGCTACAATATGCTGGATCTGCCCCCGTAAAGGGTATTCCCGGAGTAATAACATTCGCCCTTCCCTGGTGGCGGTAGGTCAGGGAAAGGTCCCACCATGGACCACAGATAAGCCCGCTATTGCAGCGGCAGACCTGCTTTTTCCCTCCGATGGAGCCCTGCAGATTGAGGTCCTTCATCTTGAACATTCCTTCCCGACCGGACATGAGAAGGAAATGGGAGAAGGTATTGGTCTTCAGGTGGTCGGCATCGTAGGTCTCATAGCCGGCGAAGATGGCGCCGAGTCCGCTTTTCCACCAGCCAGAGTAGTGCGTTGCAGCGTAGCACGGTCCAAACGCGCTTTCAAGGGAATCAAAGCCGTAGTCCGTTCTCCACGTATTAAATCCAAGCACGGCACCCATGCGCACGGAACCACCGAACATCTTTGTGAACCGGTCACTTCCAACGAGAAAGCCGCCGTGTTTGCCGCAGAACGGCATCAGGGACTCCTGGTCCGGGACCATGACTCCCGGCATTCCATAGGTGCCAATGCAGTGGTCGTACTGCCATTGGCCGCCGTAGATGCTGGCGAAGGTTCCGATTGGTTGGTTATCGTGGAGGGCAATTTGCTGTTGCACAGCATCCAATGCCGCCATCTGTGTCTGGATCATTGGCCCGGCTCCGGCGGCCAGATGTACCCACGCCGCTGGGTCCACCCCACCACCGAGAGCTTTCGGTGGTATTTGCGTGCCGACGCTGAAGGCCAAGGACCCAGCGCAAAGCGATAAAAATCCGGCCAAGTGACGCAGTGGCCGCCTGCTTATTCTTTTTTCGGTTCCCATGGAGGAATTTTGTCGCGAATTTTTTACAAATTCAAGATATTTTTTCGTTTTCGTCCAAAATTGCGAAGTTTTCCCGGTGTATGGCGCCGTTCGCAGCGAAGGTAAGCCGGACTCCACGCTCTTCTTCGACGGCGGTTAGGTGATCATTGGCATAATTTTTAAGAAAGGCTAACACGTCGGGGTGCACGGTGATGCGAAGAGAGACGGCGGCATTCTTTTCCGTCTCTATCGAAGTTCCCAGGCGTTCCGTCAGGGCAGCAAGAACCCGCATGGCCGTTGCCTGGGATGATTCTAGGGTACCGCGGCCGGCACAGTAGGGGCAGGGTCGTCGCATGTCTCGGACCAGGCTCTGGGAGTGGCGTTGACGACTAATTTGCATGATGCCGAGGGGAGAAATTGGAAGAATTTGAAAGCGTTCCGTGTCCTTCGCCATGGATTGGTACATGAACTCGAAGAGTTTTCGCTGGTCCGTTCGGCTCTGCATGTCAATGAAATCGATGATAATTAGCCCGCCCAGGTTCCGCAGTCGCATTTGGCGCACAATCTCCGCCGCTGCCTCCAGGTTCACCTGTGAAATAATACTATCTTCCTTCTCGCCGCGGGATCTGTGGGAACCGGTGTTCACGTCGATGGCGATGAGTGCCTCCGTTTCTTCGACGACGATTTCTCCCCCCGACGGCAGAGGTACGCGCCGGGAAAAGGCCTGGATGATCTGTTTTTCCACATTGAAGTACTGGAAAAGAGGTGTTGCCTCTTCGTAGAGGTGTATCCGACTTCTCATGCGGGGCGCCACCCCATTGACACCGGCGACGATCTGCGAAAATAATTCAGGAGAGTCCGTAACTACGCGATCCACTTCCTCCGTGAGAAAGTCCCGTACGACCCGGCCGGCCAGGTCCGGTTCCCTGTGGAGCAGACAGGGTCCGTCGGCAGCTTCTATCTTTTCAGCGACGGCTGCCCACCCCTGGAGGAGGAGGGAGAGATCCCGTACGAAGTATTTCAATTTCTTTTCTGCTCCGGCCGTTCGAATCACAACTCCCATGCCCGGAGGAAGGGCCAGGGAACCCAAAATGCGGCAAAGTCGCTCCCTTTCCTTTGGGTCCTCAATCTTCCTGGAAATGCCACACTGTCCGCTGAATGGCATGAGTACCATATAGCGCCCCGGCAAGGCAATGTTGGTTGTTACCCGGGGGCCCTTATTTCCCATTTGGGCCTTTGTCACCTGCACGATAATTTCGGAACCAACGGGGTACATTTTCGGAATATCATCGACGGTGATTTCCCTCTGTGCCGCCCGGTGACCGACCACTTCGAAGGACTCATTGGCAGCGGGAAGCATGTCCCAGTAGTGGAGAAAGGCATTTTTTTCCTGTCCCGTGATGACGAAAGCCGCCCGTAGTCCATGTTCAAGGTTTTGGATGCGCCCCTTAAAAATTGCACCCACCCAATTTTGCTGAGACACGGGCTCCAGTTCGAAGGCCTCCATTCGGCCGTCCACGAGTACGGCCAGGCGGGTCTCCGCAAAATTTTTCCCGATAATCACTTCCCGAAATTTACCATCCCCCTTGCTAATATTTTTCAAAATACGCTGGAGAAGCGGTTGTTTTTTTGCCCGGCCGAAGGCCTCCTCGGCCAGCCGTTCTCCGTCAATGACCGACGGAACCGGGTCTGCCGGCTTTTTTTCCAAATCTTCCATCGTTTGTTCCGTCGCCGCGGTGTCCATGAGTTTCAATGTTCCTTCCAATCCAATTTACCTTCCCTGGGCCGGCGCCGTGGAATAAAAATACCCAAAACCGCCCGGGAATCGGCGGACTTTCGCACCTCAGTGCAAATTTTGCCGACGATGGTAAATGCTCTGCACGATCCCCTGTAAAATGCAACAAACAATTAGGAAAGACCCCCCATGGCTCAGGAAGGGAAGAGGAACTCCGGTGATGGGCATGAAGCCTATGGCCATGCCAACATTGATGGCGGTGTGCGCGGCGAGGAAAATGGCAACGGCGACGGCCAGGTGACGACCGAAGCGGCAATGGGCCAGGCCAGCAATGTGTAAATTATTTGAGGCAAGAGTAATAAGTAAAATTAATGCCGCCATGCTCCCCAGAACCCCCTTTTCTTCCGCCAGAACGGAAAATAAAAAATCATTGGTTGCCACGGATCGAGGAAGGTAGCCTAGCTGTGCCTGTTCCCCTTCTCCGGAACCCTTTCCAAGAAGTCCCCCGGAACCGACGGCGATGAGGGACTGGCGCAGGTTCCATCCGATTCCCGTACCGCCGGGATCCACTACTTCCGGCGCAACGAAGCCGAGGATGCGGTTGCGCTGGTAGTCTCGGAGGGGCAGCGGCGAATGAGTCTGGTAGAGGCCTGCGTGCTGGTCTGGCCGCAGGTCATTTTCGACCAAAAAGTTGCGGTAGCGGGAAATGTCCCAGGCGAGGATGGCCAGCAAAAAAAATCCCAGCCAGGCAACTGTCAAAAAAAAGCGACCGGAGAGTTCGGAGACGTAGAGGAGGGCGAGCAGGATGGGGGGCAAAATGAGAGCAGAACCAAGGTCCGGTTGGAGAAAAATGAGCAGCCAAGGAACGAAAAAAATGCAGAATATTTTGCCCAGGTCCCACTTAGACTCCCCCATTTTTCCCATCCTCGTTCCGGAAAGAAGAGCGGATACCATGACCATCGTGGCCATCTTTGCTATCTCTGCCGGCTGCAATTGGAAACCAAAGATTCGGATCCAACGGAGAGCTCCATAGCGGCGGATGCCGAGGGGGGTCCAGAGGCAGAGGAGCAGAAAGATGCTCCCAAAGTAGATCCAGTGGGCTTGGCGTAGAAAAAAGCGGTAGTCGATGCGGGCACAGATTAAGTAGAAGGCAGTGCCGACGGAGAACCAGACAAGCTGCCCTCGCCACTGGTTTCCGTGGGTGGCAATCTGCGCCGAGTGAATGGCGGAGATCCCAAGGAACGCCAAAAAAAGCATGCACAGCGGACCCACCGGGTCCCAGCGGCGGGAGCGATCTAGCGGCAAGTGGTGCCGCGGCAATGGAGTAGAGCTGTATTGTCCGGAAGACATGGGAAACAGTTACTTCCGGTGGCCGTGCCGTCAATCCATGGAAGTGATTCCGCCGGATTGGACCGGAAATTTTTTAAAAATCCTTCCATTTTTCGACCTTTCAAGTTAAAGTAAAATCATCTAACATATTCCAAGCCAGACAGAAGAGAATTTGAAGATAGAGCAAAGATTCCGGTAGATGCCTAGTCGCTGGACACCCGCCGTGGGCAATGGAAGGCAATAAAAATTTTCCACTTGAATTTCAATGGATTCTGCCCGTGAATGGCCGCGCGCCGAGGTAGCTCAGTCGGTAGAGCAACGCATTCGTAATGCGTGGGTCGTGAGTTCGAATCTCATCCTCGGCTCCATCGTTGCGGCGGTAAAATAGTTCCGCTGAATTCTTGGCTCTGCCGCGGAAAAATTCTTAACCTTTGATGACCATGCCAACATTTGAAAATTCTATGGAGAACGGTGGATCCGCTTTCTCCTTCGATGGAACTTCCTCAGCCGGAGGAACCGTTTCCCGGGCCCAGTCCGGAGAAGGGAACGGGGTAGCCGGCGAATCGGTGCAGGGAGCGGCAATTGTCCGCAGACGTGGACGGCCAAGGCTTTCGGAGCCTGCCGGAGAAAAAGTTGCCCTCCGTCCGCTGGGTCGTCCTAGAAAAGTTCCTTTGCCATTGGCCGGAGACACGGCCGGGAAAAAAAGTCCCGAAGAAATGGAAAATAGAGAGCGGGGAAAAGTTTTTGTAGTCCCAGAGTCGGAGACACTTCCGCCCGATGATCCATTCGCCGGGCCACCAGCGGAGAGTGGAGTTCCGGCGATTGTTCTCGATCGACAGAGGGATAGGGCGCCGATGGCGAGGACTTCTGGAAACGCCCCCTGGCAGGACAATGCACGCCTGCGGGCCCCCATGCCCCAGCAAAGGATTAGAACCGGGCGGCCCACTCTGGGGCCTCGTCCTGGTGGCAGCCCGGGGTTAAATCGCCGGGAAATGGCCGATCCGGCAGCGGCGGGAAATCTCCGTCGGACCCCATTCGGTAACCTGGGGGTCTGGGAAAAATTGCAGTCCGCGGCTTCCCTTGAAATTGCCAGCGAAGAGTACTTTTCTGGCGGTGAGTTTCTGGACTTCAACGAAATTTGTAGTTTGGGCAACGAACAACTGGAGGAGCTGGCGACGTCGCTGGAGATGGCTTGGACTCCGGGAGAAAATTGCCGCCAGAAAATTTTGGAAGCCTGCCTTCGCCGGGCTGCCGCCAATCGTCGGGCAATTGTCATGGAGGGACTGCTGGACTTGCTTCCCGATGGAAACGGCTGTCTCGTCCATCCCCGCCACCGTTTTCAGCTAGCAGAGTGGAGCGCCTTCGTTCCCCGCTGCCTTGTTCGACAGTACGGGATGCGCCGTGGCCAATCCCTGCGGGTAGCGGCGATGCTGCCGAGGGAAAATGCGCCCATTGCCTGTGCCCTGCGCGTAGAAACGGTGATGGGGAAAGATGCGGCAAAGGCGAATCAGTTGCCCCAGTTCAGGGAATTGATTCCTTTCTATCCGACGGAACGGCTTCTTTTGGAACATTCCGGAGCTCCGGCGGCGCAAAATCTATCCATGCGCATTGTGGACCTCATTGCCCCCGTCGGCCTTGGCCAGCGAGGATTGATCGTGGCACCTCCGCGAACGGGAAAAACCATGCTGCTCCAGGCATTTGCCAATGCCATCACTGCCAATCAACCCACCGCACATGTGATGATTCTTCTCATCGACGAGCGGCCGGAAGAAGTGACAGATTTTCGCCGGATGGCACGGGGTGAAGTCTTTGCATCCACATTCGACGAGGTTGCGGACAGCCACGTGCACCTGGCTGAAATGGTCATTGAGAATGCCCGTCGTCGGGTGGAATGCGGCCAGCACGTGGTCATTTTACTGGATTCCATTACGCGGCTGGCCAGGGCTTACAACACAATGATGCCGGCCAGCGGGCGCATCCTCACCGGCGGCATTGACGCCAATGCGCTCCAGGGGCCGAAGAGTTTCTTCGGCTCCGCCCGCAATATTGAGGGTGGTGGCAGTCTGACGATTCTCGGGACAGCCCTGGTGGAGACGGGTAGTCGCATGGACGACGTCATCTTTGAAGAGTTCAAAGGTACGGGTAACATGGAGCTGCATCTGGACAGAGATCTGGCAGAAAAACGCATCTATCCGGCCATTAATGTTGGTCGTAGCGGAACCCGGAAAGAGGAATTACTCTATCATCCGGACGAGTTATCTCGCATTCACCTGCTCCGCCGGGCCCTTCTCGGCACAACCCCCGTCGACGCCGCAGAAATGCTGCAACAGCGGATTAAAAAAACCAATTCCAATGTGGAGTTTCTCGTGACGGTGAACCGGCCTTCCTAGGCCGAGTTGGGGACGGAATGCCCCCGACTAAAATGTTCCCAAGGGGCAATCGGGCTGGGGGAAAGGCCGTGGGAAATTTTTGGTTTTTTCTATAAAATGGCTTTACGGAGCTTTCTCCCGATCCTAGCATGTCACTCCAATGGGAGAGCAATCGGAGTCGGGGGAAGAAAAAAAATCAAAGGAAGGCGAAGACCTATTCCAGTCAATTCGCAGGCTTCTCGATAGCAACGCGGATTCTATTCCCCTGGAAACCCGTTTCCGTGACCCCATCGCCGAGCAGCGCTACGTCACTGCCAAGGCCCTGTCGACGGTCATAGGTGATGCCAATTTCAATGCTTGGATGGAGCGTTCCCGGGAGGACCGTAAAAAAATAACACCGGAGGAGTTCGACGAAAAAATGGAATCTTGGGAAAAAGAAAGCGGATTAGACTTTCTGAAGGAAATCGACCGCATTATCTCCTTCGTAAAAAAAATCGCAGCTCCAAGGATGCCCATCCCTGGAGCTGATGTAGCCGAGGACATCCTCCGCGACCTACTCTCCGGAAACCCCGAAAATCTCCGGGCCGCCGCACCGAAGGATGGGGAAGTGCGATGAGTCACACCACCACAGGGACTGCCGCTAGGTGCAGTAGTAGTAGATCGCATAGGCGGCAACGCCGATGATAAGCAGTAGTAGTAAAATGAAGACTTCCACAGGAACAACCGCCGCAACGGCGGCAGGGAGAACGGCTGTGACGCCATTGGCAGCCAACGAACCCAGCAATACAAAGGCGGCACCCATGCAGACCGAGGAAAGGGTCCCTACCACTTTCCCAAACACACCCTCCGGAGGGGCTGAAGTGTTAAAACATTTAAAATTCCCACCATTTGCAGCGTCCACCACGCAAAACTTCTTCTTCGAATTTCCAGAAAAATTGTTTTTCCTGATGTATGCCACTACCTTGTCGAAGTCTTGAGTGTTGCACGAGAAGGTGGGGTATCCATTCGCGCTCCCCAGGAAACTGTACGCAGGCCGCCCCTCACTTTTGCTTTCCGTAATAGGAAAGGCCTTACCGGCTTCACCGCTTGCCGTCGCAAATGTTGGATTACTCATGGTGCATACTTTGCTGGTAGGTTCCGGAGCGAAAGTCAATGGGAAAAATAAATTTTTTGGAGAATTTCTTACTTTATCGCTCTCTGTGAAGAATTTATGGAATCGGTGCGAAGTAGATGGCCGTGAAAGAAAGCACGATTCCGAACCCCCTAGGGTCGCAGTCGTCGGAGAAAATTCCGATCCACAGATCCCAGGGATTTCCCGTCCAACTTCCACTCCCAATTGCCGGATGCCTTTCCGGGTACGTTTGTCCGCGCATTGCCATCGAGTTGGAGCACGTCCTGCATTGGGAAAATAACCCATTGGGCTTCGGAATTGGCCAGCCAGGCCAACAGTGCCTGACCAAGGGGGAGGGATTGGTAGGGTTCCGGGAGGATTTTTTCGAGAATGCTTCTCCTTTTGGCGCGCATTTGCCGCTCCTCCTCCGTCCCATTGGGCCCATCGAAAAAAGTTCCGAGGACGGTGTCATTGTCGTGGGTGCCCGTGTAGGCCACGCAGTTTTCTCCAAAATTTTCCGGCAAAAACGGAGATTTTTCACAGTAGTCGTCGAAGGCAAAGAGGAGGATGCGCAGCCCGGGAAGGACCAGAGATTTTCGCAACTCCACGGCGTCATCGCTAAGAATTCCCAGATCCTCAGCAATGAGGGGAAGGGTGCCCAGTTGCCGTCCAGCGGCGACGAAAAATTCTTTCCCCGGACCCCGCACCCACCGGCCTTCCACTGCCGTTGGTTTCTCTGCGGGAATTTCCCAGTAGTCGGCAAAGCCGCGGAAGTGGTCCACCCGCAGGACATCGTGGAGTCCCATGGCTCGCCGCAGCCGGGTTACCCACCAGGCATAGTCTTCCCTTTCGTGGATTTCCCAGCGGTAGAGGGGGTTACCCCAGCGCTGCCCCGTTGCGCTGAAATAGTCCGGAGGCACCCCGGCCACTACTCGAGGCCGGCCATCCGGATTCAGGTCAAAAAGCTCTCCGTGGGCCCAGACATCGGCGCCGTCGGAGGAAACAAAGATGGGCAGGTCACCGACAATTTTGATGCCCAATTCCCTTGCCCGTTGCCGAATTGCCTCCCAGTGCCGATGGAAAAAATACTGCAGTACCCTTTGGACGGCCAATTCCCCTGAAAATTGCTCCCGCATCCTCCCCAGAGCACCTTTGTCCCGCTTCCGCAGGGGTTCCGGCCAATCAACCCATGGTTTGTACTGGAAATATTTCCAAAGGACCTGAAATAGCGCATGGTCTTCGAGCCAACCTACCTCTCTCCAGCAAAACTCCGTGAAATCGGCGCCGCAGCCATCGGTCAAAAATCGCTCCGCTGCCCTCTTGAGTAGTTCCATCCGTTTTTTTTCGATGGCTCCGTAGGCAATGTGATTTCCGAAAGATGGGGTAGGTAGTTCTTTCCCCAGGAGGAGTCCGTCCCGGTGAAGTTCTTCAAGACTGATTAGGAGCGGTTCGCAGGCCAAAGAAGCGACGGACTGATAGGGGGAGTGCCCGTAGCCAATGGGGTTCAGGGGGAGAATTTGCCAGATTTTCTGGCCACAGTCGCAGAGGAAATCCAGCCAATCCAAGGCCGTCTGCCCCAGTTCTCCAATGCCGTAGGGGCCTGGAAGGGAAGCAACGGGGAGCAAAATGCCGCTGCAGCGGGGAGACAGGTAGTTCGGAGCGCGTTCCTCCGCGGAGTGAATCATTTCATTCATGGTCGAACGGCGCAGGCAACAATGGCGGCAAATTCGGCGGCATCCAGAGAGGCGCCCCCGATGAGTCCCCCGTCGATGTCCGGCTGTGATAGCAGTTCCCCGGCATTTGCGGCCTTCATGGATCCACCGTAGAGAATATGGATGGTCTGGGCGGCCTCTTCTCCGAATCGTCTGCGGATGAATCGCCGGATGTGGTCGTGCATCTCCTGTGCGATGGTGGGGGTTGCCGTTTTTCCCGTTCCGATGGCCCAGACCGGCTCATAGGCAATCACGACGTCGCCAATGGTTTCGCCGTCAATTCCCTCCAGAGCAGAAAGCAGTTGTCCGTCGATTGCGACGTTTTGCTGGTTGCTTTCCCGTTCTTCTGCGGTTTCTCCGACGCAGAGGACAGGAATGAGACCGCCGGCCAGTGCTGCCAAAACTTTTCGGCGGATTTGCTCCAAAGTTTCATGGAAGTGGACCCGTCGCTCGCTGTGTCCTAGAATTACGTGGGTGACGTAGAGGTCCCGCAGCATGTGGGGCGAAATTTCTCCGGTGAACGCACCTTCTCTCTCCCAGCACATATTCTGTGCTCCGACCTGGATGGAGGTTTTTTCCAAGATATCCGCTGCAACCGAAAGAACCGTATAAGGGGGACAGACTACCACGGCGGTGCCAATGACCTCTAATAACTTCTCCTTCAGGTTATTCAAAAGAACCCTTGCCTCGGAAGGTGTCCGGTGCATTTTCCAATTTCCGACAATGAGCGGCTGGCGAAATTTCGTTGCCATGCTTTCCATTGGACACGGAATACGTTTTTTTTGCAATCTCATTCCAAATATTTCGTTGACAAATACCGCAAAATGCCAGATCCGAATGGACATTTGAAACTTAATACCCCGATGGAAAAAGTCTAAAAACCCAAATTTATGGCCACCATGGCAATCGTAACCACCGCTTTGGCAACGGCCCAGACGCGAAACCGGGAAAAATTTTCACCCACAAGTTTTTTC
>JAITOA010000039.1 GCA_031290195.1 Puniceicoccales bacterium
CGCAAAATGAGCAAATCCGCTTGAATATTTTTGGAAGCGTTAGTTGTTTTTCCATAAAAACTTGCTAACGCTTAAGTTTCTCTGTAGTCGAGAAAAAAGAACTTTTTCCATCGGGGTAAAAACTTAATGCCTCTGATTTTGTGGAGTGTGCTCCCCCTATGGAGCAGCGTTGGTCTCACTCTCAGCCGATTCGCTTTCTCGTCGGTTCTGTCATAGCCGCCGCTCCCGTTGTTTGTGGATTCTTTGCAACGTTTTTCCTCGCCGGTCTCTCTATCCTCAGTGTGTCCATCATTTGCTCCGGCATTTTTGCCTTCACTTGCCCCATTGCTATACATACTCTTAGTTCGAAATTGGCAAAAATCAAGTAAGCAGGAGGAAACTTCAGAGGAAAGTGCGGTGCCAAATAATGAGAAATTCGCGGGTGAAAAATTCCCGAATGAGGATCTCCAAGATCATCGGAAAGGTGATCTGGAGCAAGTTGAACCGGTGCCTGAGCAGGGACTATCGCAGTCGGACGATGTGCGGGGAAGTTTTTCGGAAGAAGAAGATTTTGCCCGAGGAGGCGGCGACGCTAGAGCAGTCAAATTGGGAAACGGTGAAATTTTTAAAGGAAATCGGGATTTGGACGGTGATGATGAGGTCCTGGGTTTCGGTGCAGGTGGCAGTGATGATTCCGCGGAGAAAAGTGCCGTGAAAAGAGAAGAAGTGATTTCTAGCCAAGGATCAAAAACAAACCGAGACGCCGCTTTTACATCGGGCCATTCTCTTGTAGATGAAGATGCAAATGTCGCAGATCCAATGGAAGAAAACGTCATAGAATTAGGGAGAGAAGATCGCATTCCAGTTGACCCCCAGGAGGGGCCTAATTGCGTTTTGGTTGCCACGCACACGCCAATATTTTCCCAAGCATTTCATTTACCTATTGACGGTCAACGATGGCAGAGTTGGCAATCGCCATACTCGAGTTATTTGCCCCCCGTTTGTTCGCGAAATTTTCACGCTACATTTCCACGAACACCTAAGATGTCCCGTGTTGGCGCAAGGAGGTTAATTCAAAACGTGAAAAGGGAATATGCTGCGCCTTTGACTGATTCGCAAAAAGCCATTACGTACGACCCCCCCACTCCGGAAAGCGATCAGATAGACGAGGTTGTCGATCAGCCACATTCAGGGGAAATTCCGCGACAAGAATTAGTGAATCAAGCAAATAGTACGGGGCAAGGTGGTCGAGGTTGGTGCAACATTTCTTGATGGCTTTTAGTGGTTTTGGGGAGTAGATAGCAAAGACGATTTAGGGAGTGTGCCACGGGGCCTTTTTGGGCAACCGGAGGAGAATTCCGCTTGTCCTTGGTGTGGTCCCGGAGAATTGTCCTTCCGTGGACAAAAAAATCCAGGAAAACCTATGGTCGGAGCAGCAGTCGTTGGAAAATAGATCCGGTTCCTTTGTTCCCCTCTCCGTGCGCATGAGGCCGCGTTGCCTGCGTGAGGTTATCGGCCAATCTCACCTCCTGGGAGAAAGTTGTTTGTTGCCGCGGCTGATCCGGCAAAATTCCTTCGGCAATCTACTTTTCTTTGGCCCTCCCGGCTGTGGAAAAACTTCCCTTGCGGAGGCCATCGCCGCGGAAACCGGCGGCCAATTTTTGCGCCTGAATGCCGTGTTTTCCAACGTGGCGGAACTGCGCAACCTTCTCCAAATGGCCCGCGGTTCCCTTCGGGCACCCATTCTGTTTGTCGATGAAATCCATCGCTTCAATCGTGCCCAGCAGGATTCGCTTTTGCCCGACGTGGAGCGCGGAACGGTTCGTCTCATCGGCGCAACCACGCACACACCAACTATTTATATTATTGGACCCCTACTCAGCCGCAGTCACCTCTTCCAGCTGGAACCCCTTTCTTCGGAGCTCATCCGCGACGCTCTGTGTCGGGCATTGGAGGATGTAGACCGGGGACTCGGGGCTACGTGCTGCACAGTTGCCGGAGAAGTCCTGGATGCCCTATGCCAGACCTGCGACGGTGACCTGCGGCGGGCTTTTAATGCCCTGGAGACTTTGGTGATGGGAGCACCAACGGGTTCCCATCTAACGGACGTCGACTGGAAAGCCATCGGCGAGAGTCGTCACGTGAGCTATGACCGGGATGAATCGGAACACCACGCCACAATCTCCGCCTACATCAAGAGCATGCGGGGTTGTGACCCGGATGCCGCCCTCTACTGGCTCGTAAAAATGCTGGAAGGAGGCGAAGATCCGCGGTTCATCGCCCGGCGCATGATAATTTTTGCCTCCGAGGACGTGGGGATGTCAGATCCTCGGGCACTTCCTCTGGCCACCGCCTGCTATGCTGCCTGCGAAACAATCGGCATGCCAGAATGTGGCATAAATTTGGCCCACGGCACCGTTTTTTTAGCCACCACAGCGAAGAGTAATAGCGCCTACCTAGCCTACGGACGGGCTCGGGAAGAAATTCGCACCCATACCATTCAGGCGGTCCCTGGCTTCCTGCGGAACCAGCCAAATTCTCTGATTCGCCACCTTGGACTAGAAATGACCTACCTCTACTCCCATGACTACGAATGCAATGTCACCGGTCAATTTTACATGGAAGAACCGCGGCAATTCTACTACCCCAAGTCATCGGGTGCGGAAAAAATCATTGCGGACAGAATGCAAGTTCTTCGTCGTCTTAGAGATGAGGCAAAGAAAAATGGTGAAAAAATTGCATAATCACCGCGACCTTTCAACAAAGCCGTTGACGACCATGTCAGATTTTCCGAAAATGTTCCATGCGTGGACCCCACTCCTCACTCTCGAGTTCTCAGGGGTTCGCGCTTGTCCTTATCCTCGGCCTGATGGCTTTTCTGGGAACTCTTTTCCTGGCCGGGGATCTCCTTTTGGCGGGAGGTGCCCGCCGGGCGGAGCAGGTCATGAACCTGGAAATTGCGCAGCAAAATGCTCTGGCAGCTATCCGGTGGGCTCGGGACACTTTGGCGGCGGAGACCGCTGACGGCACCTATGTGACCGCTCCAGCGGAAATGGTCGCTCCGGCCGCTCCTCCGGTCGCCACCCACTGGGTTAGCCTATGGTCAGTGAAAGACGGGAAAGCTGATTTTTCCCGTTGGTTGGTTTCAGCGCAGGATGAATCTGCAGAGGAAATTGCATTCATTGCCGATTTTTCGGAAACTTCTCCGGTGATTTTCCCCGACTATGGGCTTCCAGACCGATTTCCCACCGTAAAAATTTGTTCCCGGGAACGGTTGCAGGGACATCTAGGGTTTTGGATCGGAGATGAATCGGCCAAGGTGCGCATTAATCTCCTGGAACCGGAAATATCAGTCCCGGCAATTGCGCAAAATTTTGGTCGCCGCTGGCTCCAGGCCCGGGGATTGGAGGACGACGAGGCCATCGCCACACTGGCCACAAAATGCACCTTTGAGGATCTTCGCCGGGCCATTTGCGATCTTGTTCCGGAAAATTTTCATATGGTAACGCTGTGCAGCGAAGGGGTTTTACAAAATACATCAGGGAAATTTCCGGTGGATCTGACAGTGAAACTGCGGCGCCGAGAATTTTCTGAAAATGAATTTCTTTTTCCTCCGAACCCGAAATGGCCCCAAGCTCCACCAACCTTTTCCCTTCTTGCCTCCTACTTGGATGGCGCCAAGCATCTCACCGCAGGCAATTTACCAGTTCGTTCGGGGGGCCCCCATTGCCGTCAGCTCTATCCGCCATCCAACCAGTGCGTGGGGGACCTTGCCGCATTGCCGCTTCCTGAGTTTGGCTTTTACATTGCCAACTCCTATGGGTTTCATCCCGTCCTCTGTGGTTGCTGGCTAACGGTCTCCGCCAAAGCAACGGAGCAATGGCTGACCTTGACGGTGACTCCACAGATCGCCCTCTGGAACCCCCTCTCCGTTGGCCTTGATGGCCATGATTACGCCTTCGAATGGCGTGTAACGGAGGTTGAGGAGCGCCTGCATTCTCCTCCCGGTCTCCCCTGCCTGGTCTACGTCCCGGAGGGAGGGGGAGAAGCGAAAATTTTTCTGGGTGACGTTACCACTGGAACTATTTTCAAAGGAAATTTCCACGGTGCCTTCGCTGCCGGCGAGGTAAAAATTTTTTCATTGAAAACCTCGGCGATGGCGACCGGAGGAGCACTCCAGGGAAATTTTCACTGTGGAGACTCCGTAAATGATTGGTATTGGGAAGTTTTTAGCGAGGGTCAGTCTTCTCTTTCCATAAAACGATTCAATGGAATTGGCTCCAATGCCCGCTGGAATAACATGACCCTCCGGCTCTTGGATGGCGTGGACGGACATTGGCTCCAGGAGGTGGCGGACTTTGTGGATGATGATGTGACGGTGGAATATTTTTTGCCGAGGGATGGGAAGGAGCATTCCCTTTTCCGGATATCTGCCTCCATCCGGGCCGGCACCGGACCAAACCCCACCCGTTGGCTCGCCGATTATAATCCTCGCGCACCTCAAATTCGCCGCAGTGCCTACGAACACTTTGCACCGTTCGGGTTCCTTGGCTCCGAACGAAAGCTTTTCCTGCGGACATTTCCCTCTTGGTCCGTGTCCATCGACGACCTTTCCGGGGAAATTTCTCCCGCCCATCCAAAATTTTTCCCTGGAGGAAATCCCTCCGCTATTCTTTTCGACGTCCCCGCGGATATTTGGAGCATCGCGACGCTGCAACACCTGCAACTGCTTCCTTTTTCCTATCACCCGGCCTCCGCTGTTGGTAATGGCTGGGCTCCTCCCCTGCTACCCCGGGACAAAACATGGGTGTCCATCGAGCCGTCCGCTTCCATTCAGAAAAATTGCGACTACTTTCGCGGAGAAATGCGCCTGGATGCCTCCTACCTCCTCAACGAATTCCTCTACGACAATGTCTTTATCAGTGGCCTAGAAATGGAGGGGCCTGGCTATCGATTTTTTTCCCATTGCCGTCCCCTGGAGGGATTTTCCAAGGACCTGTCCGCAGAAGATTCCTCGCGGTTCCTTTGCAATGGAGGTGCGCTTAACATTAACGGTGCTTCCGCGGAAGCTTGGAAAATTTTTCTCCGCTCCATGCCCTATGACGCCGACAGCGGAACCTACTTTCTTCCCCGTTTTTCCGGGCAGAGGGGCAGCGGTGTTCCCCAGCAACGGCTGCGGAAATTGACCGAATTGGAGTTGGATCGCCTGGCCGAGTGCATCGCCGGAGAAGTGCAGGCGGTGGGTCCCTTTGCTTCCCTGAGCCAATTCGTGAATCGCCGTCTAGGTAGCAGGGACGACCCGACGACCCGCTGCGCGGCCCTCCAGAGGGCCATCGAAAGGGCGAAATTGCGGAATTTTTCCCCCGTGGAATCCAATGATCGTCGGAAAAGGGAGTGGTTTGACGATGGTGCAACCGTTGGAGACGCCAATAGTGGAGCACCGGGGGACATCGACCAGGCAGACCTGTTGCAATTCTTTGGGAACAGTCTAACCGTTCGTGGAGATACCTTTCTCGTCCGCGGCTACGGGGATGCTGCCACCGGGAAAAGGGGGGCCGATCCCACTTCGGCCATCGGAGAAATGCTTCTCCAGAGAATGCCGGATGGCTCTCTGCGGGAAATTTACTTCCGCTGGATTCATAGTTGAGCCTGCGGAATTTTTCCTGCTTCTGCGCAAATTATTTCAAAAATGAGATGGAGAGAAATTGTTTATGGCTGCCCATTTCCTCCTTGACTTTTGGGATGCCTAGAGGCCTGCTGGGGACCAGTTGCTCGGATGGTGGAATTGGCAGACACGCTGTCTTCAGGCGGCAGTGCCGGAAGGTGTAAGGGTTCGAATCCCTTTTCGAGCACCGGGTTAGATTTTGTTTGCGGAATTTGTAAATCGATCGCTAATCGGGCAGATCTCAGTTACCATGGCACAGGATGTGAAGCGCCCTCTTCAGGATCTTGAGGAGCAAATTGATCAGCTGCGGCGACGCTCCGAGGAATCAAGCGTAGATTTTTCCGCGGAGATCCGCGCCATTGAAGCAAAGATGGAGGTAGTGCGGCTGGAGCTTTATAAAAATCTGAGTATCTGGGAGCGCGTTCAGCTGGCTAGACATCCCCAGAGGCCCTATGCCTTGGACTATATCGATCGCATTTTTGTTGATTTTGAAGAAATTCACGGGGATCGGCGGTTCGGTGATGACGCCGCCATGGTCTGCGGACCGGCATTTTTAAAGGGAGATCCCGTGATGCTAGTGGCTCAGCAGAAGGGTCGAAATTTGAAAGAAAATATCCTTCGCAAATTTGGTTCCCCGCAGGCAGAAGGCTATCGAAAGGCATTGCGGGCTATGAAATTAGCGGAAAAATTTTCCATGCCCGTCGTAACTCTCATTGATACCGCCGGAGCCTATCCAGGCATCGGATCCGAGGAACGGCACGTGGGAGAAGCCATTGCTGTAAATCTCAGGGAAATGAGCGTCCTGCGCGTGCCCATCGTGGGAGTCATCATCGGCGAAGGCGGATCCGGTGGAGCCTTGGGCATCGCCGTTGTGGATCGTCTACTGGTGCTCGAAAATTCTTACTATTCAGTCATTTCGCCGGAGGGCTGTGCGGCTATTCTCTGGAAGGACCGGACAAAGGCCGCCGATGCTGCCCGGGCACTGCGCCTGGAACCAAAAAAGCTCTTCGAATATGGAATTGCCGATGAAATTCTCCAGGAACCCGTTGGTGGAGCACACCTCGACTACGATGTGACGGCGATGACTTTAAAATCAGCTCTGTTGCGACATCTCAAGGAGCTGGGGAGGCAGGTGAATTTGGATGCGAGGTACGCAAAATACCGAGCCCTGGGTGCCTGCGGCGTTGCGTAGTTGGATGCAGAGAGGGCACCCTCGGTGGTGTGGCTTTTTCGGAATCTCTTTTCGGGGGCCGGTGAACCTTGTCGGAGGGTACCGACGGAGGGTCCAATTAGAGATTTTTTTGGAAATGACTGCGAAATAGGCTTGTTCACATTTCTGGGAGTGTCTAGGATGCTGCCGAGGGTTCTATGGCAAAGCGCGTGCGGGTTGGAATTAACGGATTTGGTCGCATTGGTCGGCTGGTTTTTCGGGCCATAGAGGAGATGGGCCTTCGGAAGCAGGGCATAGAAGTGGTGGCCGTCAATGATCTCGTTCCGGCGGACAATTTGGCTTACCTGGTGAAGTACGATTCTACACAATCCCGTTTCCCGGGAACCGTCGAGGCCGACGGAGGGAATGCATTGGTGGTGGACGGGCATAGAATTGCGTGTTTAGCCATAAAAGATGGTCCGGCTGCAATGCCCTGGAAGGAATTAGCCGTCGACATTGTCATCGAATCCACCGGGCTCTTCACGGAGGCCGAAAAGGCAAATGGGCACCTGGCTGCTGGGACGAAAAAAGTAATCATTTCCGCTCCGGCGAAGGGGGATGGAGTCAAAACAGTCGTACGCGGAGTCAACTGTCACACGCTGACCGCCGACCATAACCTCATTTCCAATGCTTCCTGCACCACCAATTGTCTGGCACCGCTGGCAAAGGTGATTCTAGAAAATTTTGGCATCGAGGAGGGTCTCATGACCACAATTCACAGCTATACGGCAACGCAGAAAACCGTGGATGGGCCGTCCGTGAAGGATTGGAAGGGAGGCAGGACCGCGGCCGTCAATATCATTCCGTCGACAACGGGCGCAGCAAAGGCAGTTGGACTCGTTTTGCCCCAATTGAATGGTAAATTAACAGGAATGGCTTTCCGCGTGCCTACCCCAACCGTCTCCGTCGTTGACCTCACCGTTCGAACCGCAAAGGAAACGTCCTACGAAAAAATTTGCTCGGAGATCAAGGCGGCCTCCGAAGGGCCGCTGAAGGGTATTTTGGAATATACGGAGGACGAAGTGGTTTCCTCGGACTTCGTCCACTGCCGGGCTTCCTCCATCTTCGATGCCGGTTCCGGCATCGGTCTCAACGGACATTTCTTTAAGCTGGTTGCCTGGTACGACAACGAGTGGGGGTATAGTTGCCGCTGCGCTGAACTATTGCAGCAGGTGGCAAAATTTTTATAGGAGATTTCGCCCTGCTACGTTGGCGTAGAAATTTTTTTGCCTGTGCCCGAAAGGAATGTTTTTTACCTCCTCCGGATTTCATCCTCCAAAACGGCGCTGCCTTTCCCCGTAGAATTCGAGGGCGGATTGTAGGTCCTGTTCCCGAAAATCTGGCCACGGACATTCGACGAAATGGAGCTCGGCGTAGGCGCTCTGCAGGAGGAGAAAGTTGCTGATGCGGCGTTCCCCGGCGGTGCGAATGAGCAGGTCCACATCGGGGAGTCCTGCCGTATCTAGGTTATCGGAAACGTCTTTCCACTTCCACTGGGAAACGTCTCTGTCAGGATTGGCCGCCAGCTTTTGCAGGGCACGGAGGACGTCGTCGCGGCCGCCGTAGTTAATTGCCAGGCAAAGGCAAAATGTGTTGTAGGTTTTCGTCTTTTCTTCCAACTCTCGCAGAATGGCAACGACCTTTGCGGGAAGTCCATCGGGCCTTCCTAGCCAGCGAAATCCCAAGTGCTCCCCAAGAATTTTTTTTCGATATTTTTTCAAAAAAGATTCCAGGAGGACCATGAGTCCGAGGACCTCCCCTGGCGGCCGCATCCAATTTTCCGTGGAAAAACAGAACAGACTGAGTACCTTGATGCCGATTTTCCGGGCAATGGGGACGATGCGCAGAATGTTTTTGGCACCTTCCCGGTGGCCGGCACCGTGCGGGAGGCCGCGACTTCGTGCCCAGCGCCCATTGCCATCCAAAATGATAGCTACGTGCCGCGGCAAATTTTTCCCGTCCATTTGTATTTTTTTTACGGAAGGACTTGCGATTCCAATTTGAGAAAACATAATATTCCCATGGGAAAGTTTTTTGACCGCCCAGACTTTGGGAAGTTGGTAATCCGTGTGGTTCTTGGGTTTATTTTTGCCTGGTTCGGCGTAAAGATGCTTGGCGGCGGCCGATCGGCCCTTGTCATCCTAGACCGTCCATTTACCTTATTTTCAATAACCCTTGCTCCGCGCACGTGGATCTTGACGGCCTCCATCGTGTATCTGATCGCCGGCATCCTCTTCATGGCCGGTAGTTTTTTCAAGACTTGCTGCATGGCACTTACCGTCGTCGAACTTATCCTAATTCGCCAGTCTGCCTACGTGAACCACGCAGAAGTGGATCTACTGTTGCTCCACGTCGTCCTTGCGGCCATTTGTTTTGGATTCATCTTCATTAATCCAGGTCGCTATTCCGCAAGCTCCTAGTCCCTGCCCCGCTGCGCTGCTCCGGCGTCCAGCGAAAGAAGGGCCATCGGATTCTGCTCCGCAATCCGAAGTCGTTCGGCCATGTCCCTCGCCTTTTGCTCTTCTTCCACCTGCTCCTTCAGAAACCAATGGAGAAATTCCTGGGTTTCGTAGTCTTTTTCCAGGATGGCTAGCTCGTAGATATCGTGGATCCAGCGAGTTACCCTCTGTTCGTGGGCATGAGCCACCGCAAAGGGTTCGGAGGGAGAAGCAAATATTGTTCTTACCTTCTCGATGGCATGCAGTTCGATGGCACCTTCGCGGCTGGCCAAGTAGGAAAAAAATTTTGTTCCATGTTCCACTTCTTCTGCGGCCTGTGCTCGCATCCAGTGAGCAAAACCTCCGAATGACGTACCCTCGAAGTAGGCGGCCATTCCAAGGTAGATGTAGGCGGACTGGTACTCGTTGGCGATCTGTTGGCTAATTATGCGCTCTAAATTTTTAGAAATTTTCATGATTCAACGGTGGCGTTGTAGGTTTCACTTTCGACAATCTCAAGCGTATTTTTTTGGAGGAATGGCCATGCTTTTTCTGCCATCGGGGTCCACCGATCTTAGTCCCTGCGAAGGGAGCACCTTTTTGCCGTTCGAACGAAAAAAAATCCGATGCCGATAAGAAAGAGTGAATAAAATTGACCTCGGGTCATAGAAAAGATTGTCGGCGCATCCGGTTCTCTGAAGCATTCCACCGCGATGCGGACGATTCCATAGAAAAGGAGAAATTCTCCCGTAAGTCGGCCGGGCCACCGGAGTACCTTTCCGCAATGAAGGCGCCACTGCGCATAAATAAAAAGTACAATGCCTTCAAAGAGAGCTTCATACAATTGCGACGGATGTCGCGGCGCAATGGTTTCGATGGGGACACCGCCCGGGGAGGCGTGGGGAAAAATTATTGCCCATGGAACGGAGGAAATGCGGCCATAGACTTCCCCGTTAACAAAATTTGCTATGCGACCGAAGAAGAAACCAACCGGAGCCAATGGAACAAGCAGGTCCAGCAATGGGAGCAGTGGAATTTCATGCTTCGCCGAAAAATAAAATAGCGCAAAAAAAATTCCCAAAAACCCACCGTGGCTGGCCATGCCTCCATTCCAAATGCAGAAAATTTCCAGAAAATGCTCCCTGAAGAAGGACCAGTCGTAGAGAAAAACGTAGCCAAGACGACCGCCGACAAGGACGCCCAGGACCACTGCTCCGAGAAATTCATCGACTCGTTCTCTTGGAAAGGGAAGTCGTCCTCGATTCCCGCGGAAACGCAATGTACCGGCAAGAAACAGAAATGAAAAAAGGTAAGCCAGCCCATACCAGTGAACTCCATGGATGGGCCAAGATTTCGGAAAATGCACCACGCAGGGGTCAATGTCGTGGACCCAATGGCCGGATACGTGCGCCATACTTATTGGCCGTTAGTCTTTCCTCTACGCCTCCGAGGGAGCAGTGTCCTTCGCGATGGATTCAATGCGACGACTCAGGCATTTAACGGAGATGATCCAGACCGTGCAAACCACAATGAAGGCGACGGCCACAAAGGGCGCAATTTGAAAGTAAGTTACTCCAGGCATGAGGATAAAAAGCGTCGTTTGAAAGCCAGCTCCCCCTGATTTTCCCAGTCTTCCTCCCAGGACGTCCACCACCGCTTTCCCCTTCACCTTCATTTCCTCGTCCAAGGGAATATAGGCCATTTCCTTCGTCAGATCAAAGAGTGCATACTTTGTGGATTTTACGGCAACATTAACGATGGCTCCGAAAATGACCGCCATGGCGAGGGAAGTGAGCCCAAAGTATTGGAGAAAAGGCTTCATGTTCGATTCAAAAAGAACGAAGGCAAAAAATAGGCTTCCCAGGACGAGTAGAAGTGCCGGAGTAATCACGGCCGCTGTAAGCCAACGGAACATGCGTAAAATATTACCACCGACAAACATCATCACCATGGACACGATACCAGTCCAGAATGTGAATTGACTCATGAAATAGTTGTAGTCATTGGGATGTGTGTAGCGCAGCTTCAACTGACTTTTCCACACGCCTTCGACGAAATTAATGCTCACGCCATAGGAAATTACTAGTACGGCGATAAGACCAAGGTATGGGGAAGTAAAGATGGTCTTAAAACTTTCCACCAGAGACATCCTTGGCTTCTCCTTCTTTTTGCCGGCAGTTGGACTAGTTTCATCGTAAAAGCGTTTATCTGTGAGCACATTGTGCTGCATCCACCGGTAGAGCGCCATGATAAAAATACCAAAGAATACAACCAGCCCCATGAGCCAGCGCAGCGAATTACCCCAGATGTCTCCATTCCCGCCCATTCCCGCCGTCGTCTGTGCCCTAGATACGAAACCCCCAAGAGTTCCCGAAACGAGCAGAGCCGTCTGCGCCATGAGCCCGAAGAATGCGTAGTGCCGCTTTGCTTCGCTAATTTTTGTGATCTGGTTCGCAAATTGCCAAAAGGACAGGGAAACGATGGCACTCCCCCACAGTTCCGCCAAAATGTAAAACAGAGAAAATGTCCAATTTCCAAAAATAGCGATGATCCATTTGTAGCGGGGAAAAGCCTCCTGCCAAAGGGCGACACGGGACGTTGCCGGCTGGAAGAAATCTAGGTGAGGATAGATTACGAAGGCGAATAATCCGAAAAAAAGAATGAACGGCGTCAGCGTAGCATAGAAAAGCCGTTCCCTGGTGAGTATGTTGCTGGCTTTGGCGTAGACAACAAGAAAAACAATTGCGGCCGGCGTAACGCAGAAAAGCTTGAGAAAGGAGAGGACCTCCGCTCCAGAATTGGGCGCCGTAACGACCAGCGAATCCTTTGCGTTGCGGAGCAGTGAATAAATAGTAAGAATAAAAAAGAAGATGAATGCCATCGGGATGACCTTCTTCAGCTCGTAGGTATAGATTGGGAAAAAAATCCTCCGCAAACATGAAAATTGCGGCTGTCCCGATGCGTCTATCTTCATAGTACTCTCCTCAAAAACAAGGGACAATGGAACCCTTCATCCCATTGACCCAGTACCCAAAACGTTCTTCGCATTTGAGACTACGAGAGACGTCCACAGGCGCAAGTTGTTTTTATGAAATTTTTGCGGCTTTCCCCCAATCGCCCCATTCGTATCGTTGGACTCCTAGAATTTCGACTCAATACCTCCGGAAAACCACAGCAACTTATTGTGCTGGCCGCATCCGTTATTCCAATTTCTGCTCGACGCGGTATTCCCGGCAAAGCGGACTCCGGCATGAAAGGAAACATTGGGAGCGTAGGCATATGTGAAGCGAGAGCCGAGATTGTAGTAAAAGTGTCCGACGGCGTCACCCTGAGCAACGGTCTCAAAAAAATCCCTAGAACCACCGGGGCGGGCGCAGTGGTCAAAGCCGATCTCCACAAAATTTCCCAGGGAACAACGATCCAACCCGAAGACCGCCAGGTCAACGCGTCTCCTCAAAGTCGCACAGGCGGAAAAATCTCTCTCCTCGACGTTGAAAAATGCATCTGCCGACAGTGTGACCGCAGCGAAATTCAACGGATGGATCGCATGGATGGTGGCCGCGGAAAGGCGAAATTCATTGATTTGGCTCTTGCCGGAAGAGGCATGTCCTAGGAAGTAGGCTTGGTATCCGGCACTAAGTTCCACGTTTTCACCGACGTTAAATCCGTAGCCAACGCGCGGGGCCACCTTATTGGTTCCTACTCTATCAATCATGGTGCGGGTATCGATGCCAAACGTGATGTGGCCGCCAAAACCTTGCCCACTCAGGTCGAGGTGCGTTTCCTGCTTCCGTTTTCCTCCCTTTGAACCGGAAGTAACATGTTCCGAATCAAAGTTGGTCGAAAATCCCAAATCCATCGCCATCCCCTGGGAAATGGCAAACATCAACGCGAACGCCGCTAGTACCTTCTTCACTTTTTCCTCCATCTGCCTCGAATTCCGAGCGTACCGGCTCCCAAAAAGCCATGCCCGGCCTCCTCGATTTTTTTTGTGGACGCAACTATTTTTTTGAAAAATTTTCCAGAATTTCCCCTTCCTGCGAGAAGTCCGGCATTGGGAGAGGAGGCAATTTTCCCTTTCTTTGCTTCTCCTCCGCAAGTGAATTGTTCCGTTCTCCGGGTTTTTTCATCGAGTGCTTGACATCGAGCAATCCATGTTCCCATAGTGGCCGCCATGGAGCCTTTTTGTTCCGGTGTGATGGCGGATTTGCGCTGCTTTAGTGCCGCATTTTCCGGGCTGTGGGGTGCCATTAATCCTCTAGCCGTGGCGGTTCTGTTCCTAGGCATGGGCAGTCGATATAGCGCAGGGCAGCGCCGGGCCATGGTGGGTACTGCCTGCAAGGTGGCCCTGGGTTTAATGGTTTTTTTTGCGCTTTTGGGACGGCAGATCCTCGATGTCTTGGGAACGGGTATTCCGTCCCTTTGCGTCGGCTGTGGCATTTTAACGGCGGCTACGGGATTTTCCATGCTCTGTTCTTCGGATGGGCCGGCGGATGAGAGTGCGGGTTCAGTGGGCTTTGGTAGTCAGCGCCCAAATCTTGCGATTACTCCTTTGGCCGTTCCGCTTATTGCAGGGCCCTATCCCATTGCAGAGATTGTGGAACGTGCGGCGCTGCTACGGAGTTTGTGTGATTGGATTGCGTTGCTGGCTTCCATTTTTCTGGCTGTTGGATGCGTTGCCCTGCTTCTCAACATTGCGGGAAAGCTGGTGGATTCCCTGGGGAAGACTCTTCCGAAACTTTTCTTTCGCATCTCCGGGCTGGTGCTTTTATCCATGGCTGTGCAATTTATCCTGGTTGGATTGGAGCAAATTGAGCCTTTTGCGCGCCTTCTTTCTGGCCGATGCTAGTAATTCTTCCATTTCCGTTGACAAGAGTGCAGGTGCCGTGATCTAATCAACCTCTATCCAGGAGGGAGGGTTTGCCATGTTGTTGGGTGTACTTGCAGAAATTACGGGGGACGTTGGGAAGGGCATGGTGGCTGCGTTTGGCTGTCTAGGTGCCGCCATTGGCGTTGGGTTGGTAGGCGCAAAGGCGGCGGAGGCCGTTGGACGCAATCCGGAAGCTTCCGGTAAAATACTGGTGCAAGGTATTTTAGGCATGGCGCTTGCCGAAGCCATTGCTTTCTACGCCATCTTCCTAACCTGACCCCAAGAAATGTCTGCTTTTCTTCACAGCCATCTTTTTATTCCTTTGGCATCTGCCGGCGGAACGCCGGGTGCCATCGCAAAGGTGGCAGAAAAGTTCCATGTGGAATGGCCAATGTTGCTGGCGCAGATGTTTAATTTCTGCATTGTGGCCTTTGTCCTGCACCGCTTTGCATTCAAGCCGCTGCTCGAGGCCGTAGCCGAACGACAAAAAAAAATCGCCGAAGGTCTACGGCAGGCGGAGGAAGCAGGGCGCCGGATGGCCCGGGCAGAGGCCCAGGGGCAAAAGATGCTTCTCAAGGCCAGTGTGCGGGGTCAGCGGATTGTTGAACGGGCCCGGGCGGAGGCGGAGGTCCAGGCGGGCGATGTGCATCGAAGAAAGGCAATGGAGTTGGAAAAATTGCATCGGAGGGAGTTGGAGCGCATTGAGTTGGAGCGCAGTTGTGCCATTGGGGAAGCTCGCTCAAAGCTAAAAAAAGAGGCCGTTCTTCTAGCAAAGCAGGTTCTTGGGGCCGAACTGAGTGCGGGGGAGACGGCGGAGCGGTCCGCCGTCGCGGCTAAAATTTTAATGGCGGAGTAGGTGACAATGGAGCGGTGGGGTCGCATTGGTAAGGTTGCTCGCCGGCTGACAAAGGAGATGCTTTTCGGGTCGCAACCGGAAAAAATACTGGAAGTTATTCTCGCAGAAACGGAAGGATTGTCGGGGTTAACGAGACTTCGTTTTCTTCGGAAGCTTTCCTCCACCGTTGGTCGGCGGGAAATTTCCGGGGGTGCACGGGTGGAATACGCCGGAGCTCTGCTGCCGGAAGATCGGAGACGCTTGGAGTCCTCATTTTCCATTAGAGTAGGTCGCGATGTCCACCTGAAACCTCGCAAAAATCAGAGTCTCATTGCCGGCATCCGAGTTTCCATCGGTGATCGGCGATGGGAATATTCCATTGGTGCCTCTTTCCGCCGGTTCATTGGAGCAGAAGATTGCTAATGAGGGACCATTAATTTTTTGAAATTGCCCACAATTCCATTGTCTTTTTTTTGCGAAATTACAGAATAGAGTCCGGGATGTATCTGCGGTACTTTGATTTGAAGCGGGCGCCGTTTGGCATCGCGCCGGATCCCCATTTCCTCTATCTCAGTCCCCAACACGGAGAAGGGCTGGCTCACCTCCGCTATGGGATGGAGCAGAAAAAGGGCTTCGTTGTGCTAACCGGGGAGGTAGGCTGCGGAAAAACAATTCTACTGCAAACCCTACTCAAGGAGCTGCCGGAGCCGCGCTACCGCAAAATTTTTCTAAAAAATCCGAAGGTGGATGTGTTGGATCTCTACTTGGAAATTTTGCGAAATTTCCAATTCTTTGCGGAAATTCGGTCCCCATTGGATGCCTTGGAGGTGATCGGGGCGGTGCTTAGGGAGTGCGAAAGCGCAGGGCAAACCATTGTCCTTATCATCGACGAGGCGCAGAATCTTTCGATGGAGATGCTGGAGCAAATCCGCATGCTTTCCAACTTGGAGGCCGGAGAAGATCGGGTCATGCAGATTCTTCTCGTGGGGCAACCGGAGTTGCGGAGGTTACTGCGCAAAAAAAAGTTGCGGCAATTTCGCCAGCGCATTACCGTCTACTACAATCTGACTTCACTGAAATTTTTGGAAACTATTCGCTACATCAATTACCGACTTGCCTTTTCGGGTAGTGGGGGCGAGGTCAGGTTTTCCATGCCGGCACTCATCGCCCTGCACTGGGCATCCGGTGGTGTTCCGCGCATCATTAACAGTATTTGCGACAAGGCACTACTTTCCGCGTTTGTTCGCGGCGGTGACGGGGTCACCTACCGTGATGCCCGTCGAGCTATCTACGATTTTAGGAGGCTATGATGACGCTGATCGACGATGCACAGAGAACAAAAAAAATCCATGGGAAAACAGAGGAGCTGCATGGGGACACGGGGGTGCATGAGCACCACCATGGGCACTGCGAAACTTCAATGCATCATGGGCATCACCATGAACATCACCACCATGCCCACGGTGGTGGAATGGGTCACTTTTTCCATCATTTCTCCGTTCACGGACGGATGTTGCTCTGGGGAGGGGGCGTTGTTCTTGCACTTTGTGTGGGTTTTAGTCATTGGTTCCATTCCTCCGGAAGCGGGGAAAGCGGCGCGGTAGTGGCGGAAAATTCTGGAACGCTGGTAACAAAAAAAACAAAACATCCTATTTTTGATGCTGCCCGAGATGAGCCGGGGAGAGGGTACGGTGCCACCGGTGGCGGGAAGGAAGTTGCTGCGGACATTTCCCGGTCGCAGATCACGAGTACTTCGGAAGGGATGACGTTGCTTGGTAAGACAACCCAGGATCACATAGATCGATTATCCATTCACGGCGTTCAAGTTGGTCTCTATGAAGCAAAAGCCATCATCGACAACCATTTGGTCCGCCAGGGAGAGCGATTTTGGGGTGGCGACCGCCACTTGACTTTCAAGGGAGTACGCGATAGTGAAATGGTCTTCGCCGATGACGAAGGAGAGTTCTTCTTCCGGCCTCTCAGGCCAGTGGGCACAGAGATGTCCTCCGTCCGCTGACGGGTGTCGAGAAACTACCGTCGGCCGACGGGGGGTGGAGTATGTCCGGTATTTTGTAGCTAATCGACATCTGCTTCTTATCCCCCTCTGCGTTTGTCTGTTGTCCATTCTGGGACTTTTGACTCTTTCCAGTGCCAGCCTCTCCTTTGTGGGTTCCAATTACCTGTTGAAGCAATGCCTCTGGTTTGCCATTTCCCTACCTGCCTGTGTGGTGGCGCTCTTTTTCCCTCTAAATTTCCTGCGACGGTGGGCAGGGGCCATTGCCATCCTTGGAATTATCCTTTTGGCCGCCGTCCTAATTCCCGGAATTGGCCTTTCCATCAATGGTTCCCGTCGATGGATTAGTCTTGGTTTGTTTAATTTTCAGGTGTCCGAATTTGCCAAGTTAGCACTCATTCTTTCCATGGCGGACAACCTTTCCAGGAAGGAGGAGACAGTTGGCCGTTGGTGGTATGGGTTTCTGCGTCCAGCCATTCCGTTGGCCATCTATGCGGGGTTACTCCTCCTGGAACCTGACTATGGTTCCACTTTTCTCTTCTTGTCAGTAGGCTTTGGTCTTCTGTTCATCGCCGGGATTCCCCTGCGACTTTTTCTTTCCTGTGGAGCCCTTGCCGGGCTCCTCTTTGCAATTTTTATTGCCTTAAACCCGATTCGCCTAGGGAGAATTCTTTCATTCTTTGACGTTGAATCCACGAAGCTAACGGGGTCCTACCAGCTCTGGCAGGGACTGGTAGGTTTTAATTCAGGTGGACTATTTGGTTTGGGTCTCGGCAACGGTCGTCAGCAACTTTTCTACCTTCCAGAGGCGCACACAGATTTTATCTTTCCAGTTTTGGCAGAGGAACTTGGCTATTCCTTTGCCCTATTGGTTCTCCTTGCCTATGCTGTCATTTTTGCCGTGGCCTGGAGAGAAAGTTACCGCATTCATAATCCTTTTTTCTTTCTTTTTGCCAATGGAATCGGAATGTTTCTCGGCATCCAGGCAATCGTCAACCTCTCCGTTGTCATGGGCCTATTTCCAACGAAGGGCATGGCGCTTCCCCTCGTAAGCTATGGAGGATCCAATTTAATCTTTGTTTTCATCCTCTTAGGGTTGCTTTTGAATTGTTTGCGGAGTGCGTACTTCGAAAAACCGAGTGTGGAAAATTGCCACTAGTACTAGGAATTGAGATTTTTCCGTTTACCGGGTTGAGGACCTTCCGACCGGTAAAAAATTTGCGGTCATTTAAATCTTGCCTCGGTTACGGGGGCCGCCTAGCTTGTTTTCATAACCGGTAAAATTCGTCGATGAAAATTTCTCCCCTCTTCCTTTTAGGCTGTTCGCTTTTAGGTGGTTGCCATACGGTGCACCGGTTAGCTATGCCGGTCCCGGCGGTCCCCTGCGCAGAGGTGAGCGTCGGAAAGGAGAGGGTACCGGAGGGCATTTTGGCCGTCGAGAAAAATAGTTCCGCTGACCTCATTGGGAAGGTGGAGTTAGACCTAACTCTATTGGCAGACGTTGCTTTTGAAAACAGTCCGGAAACGCGGCGCATGTGGTTTTTAGCACAAGCGGCGATGGCACAAAAAAAACGGCTCGGGGCTGCGTTTTACCCCTCCGTCAGCGTTGATTCTTCCCTCGGTCGCCAGCGGCTGGACAATCCGCTTCAGTCCGATAGTAGTGCTGACCGGGTGACTGTGGAAATTGTTCCGTCTCTGCGACTTCACTACACTCTTTACACTTTCGGTGCCGACCGTGCCATTGCCGCCGCGGCTGGCCATGCCCTTTCGGCGGCGAATTTTCAATACAATCGTTCTCTCCAGACGCTCCTTTTCCAGGTGCAATCCAAATATTTTGCCTTGAATTCCACACTGGCCGCAAGGGATGCCCGGGAATCCAATCTCCACGACGCGACGGAAGTATGTCGAATGGCGAAGGCGCGCTTGGAAGCGGGACTCGGAGATCGACAAACATTTCTACAGGCCAAGGCTTCCCGGTTACGGGCCCGCTGCCAGCTAGAGGAAGCAAAGGCCGCCATCGAGGTGGCCCGGGCTGCCTTGGCGGAGGTCGTTGGCGTACGTGTTTCCAGGGATTTCCGTGTCCTGCGCAGTCAGTTACCGGAAAAAATAGAACTTTTGGATTGGGATGTGGAACAATCTGTGGTAACGGCCTTGGCTCTGCGACAGGATCTATTGGCTTTCCATGCCCAATTCCAAGCGATGGAGCAGATGGAGCGGGCAGTAATGAGGGGCTTTTATCCTAAAATTGGAATCGCCTTTGAGGGGGGGCGTAGCCATTTCCATGGCCGCGGGAGCGGGGAAACTTTTTCCCTTTCTGCCAGCGTATCCTGGGATCTTTTTTCCGGCTTCGACCGATGCCATCGCCTACTGGAGCAGCGGGCCCAGGGAAAGGTGGCCTTTGAAAATATGCGGGCGGCTGGACTGCGGGCAGCCGGTGAGGTTTGGTCCCAGTATTTTACCTATCGCTCCTCATTCCAAAGGCTACGGGCAGCCAGAGCCCTCATCGTTGCTTCGGAGGAGGCTTTTAGCGCCATGGAGGCGGCTTACCGCAGCGGGCTTTCCAGTTTCATTGATCTGTTGAATGCGCAGAATGTCCTGGCCGCTTCCCGGGAAGGCCTCGTTGCCGCGGAAAATAGTTTTTCCACTTCCCTGGTGGCGTTGGCGCATGCAACCGGTAGCATGGAGCAGGTTTGTCCATAATTTTACAGAAAGAGCATGGGGTCATGGGACGATTTTTGAAAAAGATTGGGTATTTTGCCTTCGGGGTCCTATGGCTCTCCGGGTGCAAGAAGTCTGTCCAGCAGCGCGAGCGCGTCGTGCCTGTTCGGGTTGCCGTTGCCGTCGAGAAAAATGTGCCACTCTACCTGGATGCCCTGGGAACCTGTGTCGCCTACGACGCCGTGGACGTCCGGGCCCAGTCGGGAGGTCGCATCCTTTCGGAGCACTTTGAACAGGGTCGTACCGTCGAGAGAGACCAACTTCTCTATTCCATTGATCCTCGGGTCTACGAGGCTCAGGTGGCCATCTCCAGGGGAAAATTGCAGGAGACAGAGGCACAGCTTTCCGTGGACCGCATGCGCCTTGACCGTTCCCGCTCACTTCTGCAAAGGCAATACATCTCTCGCCAGGATTACGATACCCTTGTGGCTATCGTGGAACAGGGCCAAGGTCGCCTGGAGGCGGCTCGCGGCGAACTGCAGCGGTCGGAAACTGCCCTGGACTTTTGTTCCGTTCGGGCACCCGTGCGCGGGCTGGCTGGCTGCAAGCTTACCAATGTGGGGAACGTCGTCGATGGGGCCAGTGACCCTCTGCTGAAAATCCTTGTTCTGGACCCTCTTTACGTAGACTTTTCCATCTCCGAGAACGATTTTCCCCGCCTCTACGCGTATTTCTCCGAGAAAAATTCGCTGGATTGTACGGTTCAGTTACTGGGTGACGGGACCAGGGCCGTTCCAGCACGCCTGGAGATTGTTAATAATCAGGTTACGCCGCAGACGGGGTCCGTAAAATTGCGGGCGGTATTAGACAATCCAAATGGGTGTTTTTGGCCGGGAGAATCAGTACGCGTTCGGGTAAAATTGGTCCAGCTGGAGCACGCTGTTCTGGCTCCGGAGGTGTCCGTTGGGACGAATGAGAGAGGGAGATACGTTTTTACGATTGGGGAGAATAGTTTAGCTCAGATACGGCCCGTTGTGGTCGGACAGGCCCACGGTGAAAATGTCGTGTTCCTCAAGGGTCTTACGGCTGGCGAGCGGGTAATTGTGGAGGGTCAATTTCTCCTGGCCCCCGGAACCCGGGTGTCAATTGCCGCCGACGCTGCCGGTGCCGCGGCTTCGCCGGCGGCCCGGGAGGAAAATTCTGGGAAAGATTTTCCCGGTGCAGGAAGTATTGGGGAGCAACCGTCGCCCACCGCTGCCAATGACAATCGCAGGTAATTCTTCCAATGAAAAGTATTTCTGAGCCCTTCATTCGCCGGCCCGTCATGACCTTTCTGATGGCCATCGCCGTGGCTGTTTTTGGAGTAATATCCTACACACGATTACCGGTCAGCGATTTACCCAGCGTTGATTACCCGGTCATCCAGGTGCGGGCCGCCTTTCCCGGCATGGACCCAAGTACCATGGCAGCCAACGTTGCCACGCCCCTAGAAAAGGAATTTCTAAAAATTCAAGGTTTAGAAATAGCAACGTCCAAAAATCTCCAAGGCATCACCTCTATCACGCTACAATTTTCCCTCGACAAGGATATTGAATCTGCGGCGGTCGACGTGCAGTCGGCCATCCAGAGAGCCATGAGCAATTTGCCGGCGGACATGCCAAGTCCACCCATTTTCGAAAAATCCGATCCCAACAGCCAGCCCATCTTTTTCATGGCCATTGGCAGTTCCACCCTCCCTCTTGGACAACTCTACGACTACGCCGCCGACCATCTGGCGCAGCGCTTCAATACCATCGAAGGAGTGGCAAAAACCGACGTATACGGCCTTAAACGGGCGGTGCGCATCGAGGTGGATCCAGCCAAATTGTCCGCGAGAGGGCTCACCATGACCGACGTGGTGCGGAAAATTCAAGAGTCCACGGCGACGGTCTCCGCGGGCACCCTGGAGGGCAGTGACCGCAGCTGGATCATTCGCCCGGAGGGACAGCTGGACGAGGCCGGAGGCTACGCTGACATTATCATCGCCCAGAAAAACGGGGCTTCTATCTTCCTGAAGGATGTGGCTAGTTGCATTGATGGTCTGGAGTCCACAAAGTTTCATAGTTCCTTTTGGATTAGAGGAATGGGCACATTTCAGGCAGTTGTCGTTGCCGTCACTAGGGCCGCCGGGGCTAACACGGTTGCCGTTGCCAGAGAACTGAGGAATCTTCTCCCGGAGATTCGCCAGGAAGTTCCCGAATCCGTCTTCATGCAGGTCATGCACGACCGATCGGAGCGCATTGTGGCCTCCATCGGAGACGTACAGGAAACGGTTCTCATTGCCTTCGCACTAGTCGCGCTGGTTATCTTTCTATTTTTGGGCCGCCTTCGGGATACGATCATTCCCCTTGTGGCGCTGCCCATGTCCCTTCTGGTTCTTTTCGTGGCCATGTATTTGCTCGGGTTTAGCCTGGACAACCTCTCCCTCATGGCCATGACCCTCGCCGTTGGATTTTTGGTGGACGATGCCATAGTGTTTCTGGAAAATATGGTACGCCGAATGCAGTGCCACGGAGAATCTCCGGAAGAGGCAGCAACCAATGGCGCCCGAGAAATTGCCCCTACCATCGTTTCTATGACCCTGGCACTGGCTTCCATTTTTATCCCTCTGCTTTTTTTGGGCGGGCAAGTTGGTCGCGTCTTTCACGAGTTTTCCGTGGTCATCATTGTGGCCACCTTGGCCTCGGGAGTAATTTCTCTAACCCTGACACCTCTGATGTGTGCCAATATGCTGCGGCCCCGCTCCACCGAGGAAATGACCCGGGTGGAATCCTTTTCCCACCACTTCGAGGAAAGTTTTCTTCGGGTTTATGGGCGCTTTCTTGATTTCTTTTTGGACCGCAAATGGCTCAGCGTTGCCGTGTGGATTTTTTGCCTAGTAGGAACTGTGGTGTCCTTCGTCTATCTTCCAAAAACATTTTTGCCTGACGGAGACAGCGGCATGCTCTTTGGAGTTTTCCTGGGACAGGAAGGAACTTCCCAGCGGCAGATGGAAATTTACCAAGGTCGAGTAGATGATGTTCTCCGTTCAAACCCTTCCGTTCAGACGGCTTTTTCCATTACAGGCATACCGGGACTGGGAAGTAACCAGGGAATTATGATGGCATTTTTAGCGCCGAGCAAGGAGAGGCCAGAAATTCACCAAATGGCCCACCAGATCATGGGGGAAATGGCTCGCATTCCCGGAACCATGGCCTTCATAAAGCCGCGTCCGGGATTGCAGATACAGACCGGCTCTATCAGTTCAAATCAGGGAAAATATGCATTTACCGTTTCTGGAATTGAACCGACGCAGGTGTATTCTGTTGCGCAGAAAATGCTTATGTCCATGAGAAGCCACCCCTCCATTGCATCGATTTCCAGTGACTTATTTTTGAACAATCCGGAGATTCACGTGCGGATGAACCGCGAGCAAATTTCCCGCTACGGTGCCAGTGTTGTGCAAGTAGAGAACCAGTTGCGGACAGCGTATTCGGAAAATCATGCCTACCTTATCAAGGCGCCAACCCAGCAGTACAAGGTGATTGTCACCGCTGCAGACCACTGTAAATCCGGAGCTTCTGATCTGGGCTTGCTTCGATTTAACGGTGCAGACGGTACGCTCGTCGATTCTGCGACTGCGACCGCCCATTTCGCAGCGAGCGGTCCCCTCGCCGTCAATCACACCAATAATTTTCCATCGGCAACGATTTTCTTTGATCTCGTTCCCGGTGTGGCCATCGGAGATGCCGTTAGGGATATCGGGGTTCTTGCCTCTGAAATCATTCCTTCGGGTATGATGGGGTTTTTTCAGGGAGAAGCTAGGACGTTCGCCCAAACATTTGCCAGTTTGAAGGTACTCATTTTCGTGGCGATCTTTGTCACCTACGTCATTCTTGGCATTCTCTATGAAAGTTATGTGCATCCGCTCACTGTTCTGTCCGCTCTCCCCGTTGCTGCCCTTGGAGGGTTTGCTACCCTACTCATTTTCCGCCAACAGCTTTCCCTCTACGCCTACATCGGGCTTTTTATGCTATTGGGCATCGTGGAAAAAAATGGCATTATCATCATTGATTTTGCCATTCAAAGGCAACGGGAGGGTCTTTCTCCGAGGGATGCTGTCCGTGCCGCTTCTTTGCAGCGCTTTCGACCTATTCTCATGACAACGCTGGCCATGGTCGTGGGCGTTCTTCCCATTGCATTGGGGTGGGGGGCATCCGGTGCTTCCCGGCGATCCCTTGGCCTCGTTATTGCGGGCGGAATGATCTTCGCCCAGGTAATTACCCTGTTTTTAACGCCCGTAATTTATCTCTTTATGGATCGACTGCAGCGCAATGTCTTAGACAAAATTCCTCTCTTTCGGAGGGGAAAATAGAATTTTTCCATTTCTCTTCGGGATACTTTTTTCTGCTGTGGTAGCGTCTTTCAGTGGAGATTCTTGTTCTTTGAGGTGGTTAAAAAAGTTTATCCGTTGACATTTTTCTAGGAATAAATAGGTATGATGCCAGAAAATGAGTGCTCAATCTTCCGGTAGTCCTGATGTAGTCTCAAACAAGGCTGCGACCATTCCTAATTCTGTTAGAACGATATCTAAATTTATGATTGCTGACCTCGGAGTGTTTTCTTCGACACTTACCGCCTGGATAGCGCTGAATTTTTGTGGGGCGACGCTCGGATCTCTCGTTGCAGACGCCGTTCTGGCTGCCGTCGTTGCCTGGTTGCTTCCGGCATCCGGTATTCTTCTCTGTACGTTGGGAGTGGTTGCGCTCGTCTACCTGGTGTTTTCGAAGCCCGATGAAGAGGCGAAGCCTGCAGAAAGCCCGTAGGGCAAATTAAGTTCTTGCACCCATGGTTTTTCTATCTAGCTATCCCCGGTGGAAGGGTTTCTGAAACTTTATAACACGCTGTCAAGGCAGGTGGAAGTTGTTGCCTCCGTTCCCGGGAACTTTGGCGTATATTGCTGTGGACCGACTGTTTATAACTACGCACACATTGGCAATTTCCGCACGTTCGCTGCCGTCGATCTCCTGGTCCGCGTGTTGGATTGCGCCGGCTATCGGCCGTTTTTTGTGCGCAACATCACGGATATTGACGATAAAACCATCTCCGGGGCACGGACAACTGGCCAGTCCCTCGCCACTTTCACGGGTAAGTGGACGAAAATTTTCCGGGAAGACTGTCGAGCCTTAAATTTAGTGGAACCTTCCGTAGAACCCTGTGCTACCGCCCACTTGGATGAGCAAATTGATCTCATTGGTCTTCTGTTGGAGAAGAAATTTGCCTACGTCCGCAGTGGATCCGTCTACTTTCGAGTATCTTCCTGGAAAAGCTACGGTCTCCTGTCGCGTCTTTCGGAGAGAGAGCTGCTCATGGGGGATGGCAACGGGGCAGAAAAGGAAAATGCCGGAGACTTCGTCCTTTGGAAGGCCTCAAAGGAAAGCGACGGAGAGGTCCGCTACGGAAGCCCCTGGGGAGAGGGGCGTCCCGGTTGGCACATTGAATGCAGTGCTATGGCCATGAAATATTTGGGGAATAATTTTCCCATCCATGCCGGTGGAATCGACCTCTGTTTTCCTCACCATGAAAATGAGATAGCGCAAACCGAGGCGGCAACGGGACAAAATCTTGCAAAATTGTGGTTCCACGTGGCCCACCTGCGGATTGGTGGCGAAAAAATGTCCAAGAGCATTGGAAATCTTTACAATCTCAATGACATCCGGGAAATGGGCTACTCTCCGGAGACCCTCCGCTATGCCCTTCTGTCCGGCCACTATCGGCAGCCTCTGAATTTTGCGGTAGGTTCTCTCCGAGCCTCTTCCAGAGCTCTGGGTCGACTGCGGCAGCATGGGCTGCGGCTAGTGGAAAATGCCGGAGAAATGCCGGCCATGGCGGAAAAATTTGAAATTTTTTCACCGCTGTGGGAGGCGTTGCTTGATGATCTCCACGTACCGAAGGCGCTAGGTCTTCTTTTTTCCCACCTGCAAAAAGCGACGGCTGGTGGGTACACGGCTTCCGATGCCAGGAAGGAACTGTCGGAGTGGCTGCGGCTTATGAAAGTTTTTGGCTTTTCCTATCCCGTAGAAAAATTTAGCATGCAGGTGACTACTCCGGAGGAAATTGTGGCCATTGCCGAAGCGAGGAAGCGCCTACGGGAAGATAGGGATTTTGCCGGGGCCGATGCACTGCGAGAAAAGTTGCTGGGGTTGGGCTGGAGCATCCAGGATGGCAGCGGAGGCTATGAGCTGGCAAGGCTGTCTGACTGAACCTTGCGAAGACCGATGAAAAATTCTCGGTTTCCGTCGGCGCCGGCGATGGGGGACGGAATTTCGGCAATTACTTGGCAATTGTGTAGTTGCTCAATGGCATATTGACGAATTTCTTCGCAAACCCTTCGGTGAATGGCTCCATCTACTATGACACCTCGGCCACGGTTAACCTCTTCCCTCTTTGCTTCAAATTGCGGCTTAATTAGTGAAATTGCTAACCCATTAAAGTTAAGCAGTTTCCATGCCTCTGTGAGAACTTTTTTCAGGGAAATAAAGGAAAGATCCATGACAATTATATCAAATTGTCTACGAGGCAATGGAATTTTTGAAAGTTCTCTCGCATTGATGCCCTCAAGGTTCGTCACACGGCAATCCGTACGCAATTTGTAGTGCAATTGCCCGTGGCCAACGTCGACGCATACAACCGACGCAACTCCTTGCTGAAGAAGAAAATGAGTAAATCCACCCGTGCTTGCACCAACGTCCAATGCATGAAGATTGTGAAGATCTTCCCGATGAACTAGGAAGAAGCCTTCTAGCTTTTCACCACCGCGGCCAACGTAGCGGGGAAAATTTCGAATGTGCAGGTGGGTCTGCGGAGCAATAGTCCTCGAAGGTTTGTCCAATAGTAACCCGTTTTCCGTAAAAACCTGGCCGGCTAGAACTAATTTCTGAGCCATATTTCTGCTTTCAGCTAGGCCGGATTCCACGAGCAGTTCGTCCACGCGCAATTTCTTCATGGAAAGAAGGATAGCAGTTCACTACCGAAAAAATTTGTTTCGTCAAAAAAATAATGGGAAAAATTTACCAAGTTTTATTGACAAAAACGAAAATTGATGATTTAATCACCGGGTCATGAACATATTGTGAGGGCGGTGATGTGAGTGGAGCGGTGCTGTAAATGCTGTAAAAGTTCCATAAAAATCTGTGAGTCAGATTGTTGCGAATGCTTATACATTCTCGACTTTTGCCAAAAATTCCCCATGGAGTTGGGTCGCAGGGAGCTGATCATGGGTGGAGCGGTGCATATTCCGGTTTTGGTTTCGCCGATTTTGGAAGCCTTTCGACGTTCGGCCGGCAGAACTTTCATGGACGGAACCTTCGGCGGCGGTGGCCATGGAAGGGCAATTTTGGAAGCTTTTCCGAAAAGTCAACTCTGGGCCATGGATGCGGATGCATCCGCCGTGGAAAGATCTAGGGGGCAATTCCCCATGGATCGGGTCCACCTTTTCCATGAAAATTTCAGAAATTTAGATAAGTTACCGCAGAAAAAATTCGACGGTATCCTCCTAGATTTGGGGGTTTCCTCCGACCAGTTGGGGGATGCAGGCCGGGGATTTTCTTTCCGATTGGACGGACCCATGGACATGCGCATGGACGTTGCCCGCGGGACTACGGCAGAAAAATTTTTGGAAAAAGCGTCGAGGATGGATCTTATTGTTGCCATCCGAGACCACGGAGAAGAACCTTGCTGGAAGAAGGTCGTGGATGCCATCGAGGGGGCGCGGGGAACGGGAAAACTAGCACGGACGGGAAGTTTCTCCGACCTGCTTCGCCGGGTCCTTCCACGCAACTACCGGGCGAAGATCGACCCGGCAACGCGGGTGTTTCAGGGCGTCCGCATTGCCGTCAATGCTGAACTAGATGCCCTGGAAGAGGCGCTGCCGAAAGCCTTGGATGCGTTGGAAGATGGGGGTGTTTTGGCAGTTATCTCCTTCCATTCCCTGGAGGACCGCATTGTGAAGCGCTGTTTTCGCGGATGGAGTGGTTTGCCGGTTAGCCAGTTGGACAGTCGCCGTGCCGATGAACGGAGGGCCGTCGGACGCCTCATCGTGAATAGACCTATCACGGCGAGCGCGGAAGAAATTTTGCAAAATCCACGTAGCCGATCGGCAAAACTGCGCCTTTTTGCCAAGGACGCTGGTTCTGGCAAAGAAATGTGGGGGTGATGATGGACGGATCCCGAGAAATAGTGGCCAATGGATGGTGGAAAAAGAGAGTGCGCCGCTGGTCCATCTGCATCCTTCTTTCCTCGTTTCTTGGTGGCGTCGGGGGCTGCTTCGGTCGCGTTTGGTATGGGCAACAGTTCTTCTGTCTTGGACAAAAGTTAGCTGCCATTGAAGCGGAAAACTTACAACTTACTCGCCGCTGCACGGCTCTTCAGGCGAAAGTTGCCAGCATTCACACACCCACGCACCTGCAAATGTGCGCCGACCTCCGCATGGCACCGCCGGAAAATGGGCATTTGGTCCGAGTTTCCATGGGGAATTTGCACGGTTTCCGCCGGAAAATGGCCCTTACGGCAAAGGTAGATTCTCCGCGTTCAACCGATGAAGGAGAACTTTGAACGGTCCGGAAACGGAGCAATCGAGGTAATGTCCGCCCTGAAAAGCACTCGACCCGATGGATCTCCGTTGCAAAAATGACGTCCCGGACAATTTTGACTTCGTGGATCTCGGGGGAAATGGGCGGTGATACGGGGACAGCGATGGCGGATGTTGGTTGTTTTTTCCGCCGCACTTCTATTATTTTTCATCCTCGTCGCACGGCTGACCTACCTGATGCTTTTTTCTTCTCCAGAACGGCTTCTTTCCATTAATCGAACCCGCCATTTTTTCGATATCACGGTGGCTCGGAGGGGAAACATCTACGATCGCAATGGGGTTGCTCTGGCGCTCACAGTTCCAGCCGTTGACGTTGGATTGGACCCAAAGCTGGTTCCCGCGCAAGAACAGAAAATGGTCCTTGGGCGGTTAGCATCGCTGCTCAATCGCCCACTGGAGGAACTGGAGTCCACCGTTGCGGAAAGGACAGGACGGATGCCCAGTACCCGCTGGGTTAGGCTGGCTGAAAATGTTCCCGAGGTCATTTTTGAAAAAATGAGCGATGCCCACCTGCGGGGAATTTATGGCAATCGAAAATTTTTACGCACTTACCCGCAGCGGGGACTTGCCTGCCACATAGTTGGATTTGTTAACCGGGAAGGCGTTGCCTGCTACGGTGTTGAGAAGTTCGTTGATTTTTTTCTTCGGGGACAAGATGGCTGGGTGCTCTCCGAAAAGGATGGTCTTCGAAGGGAACTACGCCAATTTCGCTCCCGAGGCGTCCCCTGTGTGGACGGCTGCAACGCATTTTTGACCATCGATTTGACCATTCAAAAATTGGTGGAGGATGAGCTGGAGCACATCGCCGGTCTTCACCATCCAAATTGGGCGGTAATCATAGTTAGCGAGGCGAAGACGGGGAAGCTGCTCGCGCTGGCATGTTTGCCGAGCTACGACCCCAATGCCTTCAATCAGACCCCCATTGATCACCTCCGCAACAGGGCTGTCTGTGACTGCTACGAGCCGGGTTCAGTCTTCAAAATAGTTCCTGCGGCGGCGGGTCTTGAAGAGGGCATTGTCGATCCTACGAGTTGCCTCGACTGTGCGAAGGAAAATTTTGAATGGCAGGGACATAGCTATAATTTACCCAGGGATCACAGCGATTTTGGAATAATGACGCTCACGGACATTCTGAGAAAATCCAGTAACCGCGGCAGTGCCCAGGTGGCGATCCGACTGGGGCCGGATCGTTTTTTCTCCTACGTGCGTGCCTTCGGCTTCGGTGAACGCAGCGACTATGG
The DNA here is from genome assembly GCA_031290195.1 of Puniceicoccales bacterium. Classification (GTDB taxonomy): domain Bacteria; phylum Verrucomicrobiota; class Verrucomicrobiia; order Opitutales; family JAIRLM01; genus JAITOA01. The sequence goes on from JAITOA010000039.1 coordinate 29,579, forward strand.
ATTTGACGGCGAGGCGGAGGGAATTTTACGCCCGCCCCAGCGTTGGGATGGACTCACCATTAGCCGCATGCCCATGGGACATGCCATTGGAGTTACTCCCATGCAAATGCACATGGCCATGGGGGTCATCGCCTCCGACGGCTACCTTTTTTCTCCACGTCTCGTAGAGCGCATTGACTCCGGAGATTCTCCGTTGGCAGTGCGCATGAAAACCATTTTCGACCGGCCATCCATTCGTCGGCAAGTGCTTAGCCGGCAAACTGTTCGCCGGATGCGCGCCATGCTTTTTAGTCCCGCCGATGGCCGCGTTGAAAGCTGGGACTATGCCTGCAAAACAGGAACGGCGCAAAAGATTGCCAATGGCACCTATGTCCATGACCGCCACGTAGCCTCCTGTTCCGGATTCTTCCCGGTCAAAGATCCCAAGTTTCTCGTCACCGTCGTTGTAGACAGTCCGGAAACCGACGGTGCGACGGGTTGGGGTAGTCTCTATGCCAAGCCAACTTTTAAGCACATTGCCGAGAAGCTCGCAAAGGGGATCTATCCCTAGGCTAGAAATCTCCGATTATTCGGACTCTTCTTCGGAAAGCCGTGCCATGTCCTCAGGGAGGGGAGCGGAAATTTCCAGCCATTTTCCCGTCGTCGGATGCATGAATTTCAGCGTCGACGCGTGGAGTAGGATGCGGGGAATCTGAAAATGAGCATATTTTTTCCCGTCGAAACCGTAGAGTTCATCGCCGAGGATGGGGTGGCCCATGGACGCCAGATGCACCCGAATTTGGTGGGTGCGGCCCGTGTGCGGATGAAGAAAAAAATGACTGAAATTTCCTTTGCCGCCGGGTCGAATCCTCCAGTCCGTCCGTGCGCTTTTGCCACCCGGAGCAATGGACATGCGGGTTCGGTGCCGTGGGTCTCTCCCAATGGGAGCAATGACACGGCCGGACAGGATATTAGGGACACCGGCGGCCAGGGCTTCGTAGGTTTTTGTGACCTTTCGCGAAGCAAATTGGTTTTCCAGCATGCGGTGGGCACCATTGGTCTTGGCAAAAAGAAGTATTCCGGTGGTTTCCCTGTCCAGACGATGGATGACGCCGGGTCTGTTTGGGCCGGCGCAGGAAGACAATTGGCCGTCCGTGTGGGCAAGGACGGCTTCAACCAGGGATTTTTCTCCAAGGGGCGTTGGATGGACCACAGCGTTCGGGGGCTTGTCAATGGCGAGGAGCTCTTCGTCCTCATGGAGAATGGACAGAGCTAAATATTTGGGTTTCAAAGAAATTGGCCGCGGCTGAACCCAGCAAATATTCACGCGTAATCCCGCTACCACGGGCATTCTAGCCCGCAGCGGAAGGCCGCCGCTTGAAATGAGACCGGCATCCAGAGAACGGCGAACCAGGACGCGACTCACGGACGGAAAACAGCGGGCCAGAGCAGCGTCGATGCGCATGCCATGGCATTCCTCTGGAAATGTAAAGCAATCCGGGCAGTTTGGAAGCACGGAACCTTTCATTCCGTGGAGTCGGCGGTGGGCAAATAAAAAATGTTACATGGGGGATAATTTCGACGATTATGGAGAAGGAAAATTCCCACAGAAAGCACTCCAAATGATGATGTAACACATTTGTGCTAGTAGGGAATATGTGGAAATTTCATTCTAACCAACGGCCTATCCCGGACCCCGGTGGTCAGTGAAAAGGCTAGGCTGCGGTGTTTTCAAAAGAGGTAAATTTTATTTTTTTTGAACTGGAGGCATAAAATCGCTTGCCCAATGGCCGAACGGAGTCTTAATACACAGTGGGACTTTCTCAGAAGGTCCGGGAATCGATGGAATTGGAAAAAAGGAGAACCATGAAAAAGACACTGGCTACAATGGCTATGGTGCTTGCACTCGGGGGAAATTCACTGTCGGCTTTGGACATGCCGGCGCTGACTCTTGATGCGAAGATAGGGTTTGAAACGGAGTATGTGGAGCGGGGCCGGAAGGAAGGAAAGCAGAATTTCCAGATGGCCGCCGAGCTGGGAATGCCGTTTTTGGGTGGACAGGTGTACGCCGGGGCTTCCTCTGTCCTAATGCTGGAGGACATTTTGATCGATGGGGATCCGATGGGTTCCCTGAATCAGGTGCACCCCTACGTTGGATTTAGCCATGATGTGGTTGGGTGGTTCACGGCGGACCTAGGTATCGCGGCGAATCTCTACACCAACGGCAGTGAAACTATAACCCGTGGCTGGGGATTTCCGCGCAATACCACGGAGGTCTACGTGGGTGCTATGGTAGATGTTCCCTTCACCCCAAAGGGCTATTTGTCCTATGATTTTGACCGCGAAGAGTTGGATATGGTGCTTTCTGCCAACTACAGCTACGACCTGGGAACGCTCGGACTGAGTCACCTTGTCTTCGAGGGAAATGGCTTTTTTGGATATAACTACACAAAGCGTCCCTACGGCATAAAGAATTTCTTTGCGTCCGATGGCGGCTTGCGCCCCAACGAGACAAAGGATTACTTTTACTTCGGTCTCGGTGCGGATCTTGTCTACAAATACAACGAGCAGGCGTCAATCAAGGCCGGCGTGCGCTACTCAACGAACGGGAATTCGAAGCAGGGATGGGTAAATTCTACCATGGGTCTTCCTGTCGATGACGGGGTGCTTCGTTCGCGGAACCTTGTTTGGTTTGCTGGTTCCGTTGAATTCAGCTTCTAGGCATTGGGCTTTTCAGTCTTTGCACTCTTGGGGACCCTTTGGGGTCCCCTTTTTTTTAAAGCAGCGTGAAAACGCAAACCGACCCGTGCCGAAGCTAGCACGGGAAATCCATCCGATCGCCGGGATGAAAAGTTTTTAAAAATTTTATTTCCTCCCATGAAATGTTTTTATGCTGTGCCCATTCTGCCTTGCGCCGGGGCCTGGGTACCCCTAAATCCGTACCCAGAGGATTGAAAATGCCCACGGAAAAACCAATTTATCGTCAATGTGTCGGAGAACTGGTGGCTGCCCTGGGTGCCGGTAACCTTACGGCGGTGACTATCCTGGAGGCGCTAATTGGACGGACGAAAGAATTAGACCCTGAACTGCACGCATTCCTTTCCGTCGACGTCGAAGACTCCCTGCGGCAGGCGTCGGCCTCGGACCGGAGAAGAATGGAAGGTAGATTGCTGGGCCCCCTCGATGGAATCCCTGTTGCCATCAAAGACATCATCGCCGAAAAGGGTCGGCCTCTCACCTGCGGCAGCCGCATCCTGGGCAACTATGTCAGCCCCTATGACGCAACGGTGATTCGAAGGCTGCGGACCTCGGGTTTGGTGCTCTGGGGAAGGACAAATTTGGACGAATTTGCCATGGGTTCCTCAACGGAATCATCTGCCTTTGGGGCTACGAAAAATCCATGGGATAGGACCCGTGTTCCAGGGGGGAGCAGCGGCGGCAGTGCCTGCTGCGTCGCTGCCGGATTTGCTCCCCTTGCCCTTGGGACGGATACGGGAGGATCCATTCGCCAGCCGGCTGCTTTTTGTGGGATCACAGGACTGAAGCCTACCTACGGCTGTGTCAGCCGCTACGGGGTCTCCGCCTTCGCCAGTTCCCTGGAGCAGGTGGGTCCCTTTGGCCGCTCCGTGGAAGATGTGGCATTGCTGCTTTCCTCCATTGCCGGCCACGATCCAATGGACTCCACCTCCGTTGCCATGGACACCTCCGACTACCTGGCCGCCAGTAGGAAATTTCGGACCTGGACGATCGGTGTTCCGGAGGAATTTTTTAAATCCGGACTCGACGGCGAAGTGGAGGCGGCCGTCCGCAGGGCCATTGCATTCTACGAAAAAAGCGGATGTCGCATTCGGACCATTTCCCTTCCGGACCCTTCCCTGGCCATCGCCGTCTACTACATTATTTGCACCGCAGAGGCTTTTTCCAATCTATCCCGCTTCGATGGCATCCGCTACGGCCTCCGATTCCCGAAAGCAAGGGATGCCGTGGATGTCTACTTTCAATCCAGAGGAGCCGGCTTTGGAGAGGAAGTAAAACGACGTATTCTACTGGGAGCCTTTGTGTTGAGCGATGGATATCAAAATGCCTACTACACGCGGGCGCAAAGAATCAGAACCCGCTTTCGCCGGGATTATCTAAATATTTTGACGGAGGTCGATGGCATCCTTACCCCGACGACGCCGGCCGCCGCCTTCCCCCTTGGGGGCAGGGTCCAGGACCCTTTGGCCATGTACCTTGCTGACATCTACACGGTAACCGCAAATCTCGTTGGTTTGCCGGCCATTTCCATTCCCTGCGGCTTCACCGCTTCCCGACTACCCATCGGACTTCAAATCATCGCAAAGCCATTTGCTGAGAGGGAAATACTCGCCATGGCAAACTCCTTTCAACTGGC
>JAITOA010000044.1 GCA_031290195.1 Puniceicoccales bacterium
CGTCCAGACTGCTCTCCGCGGCGACGCCGGCGAGGAAGTTGCCGTGGTAGGATTTATATTCAACGGTGGCGCCGACATTGAAGTGGCAGGACTTATTTTCCACGCCCGGGGCCGCCCGCCCGCGAATTTTGTCTCCCTGGAAGGACCCGAACCAGCGGAATCGGCCAATGTCCTTGGCTTCACCGAATTGCCAATTGCCAATGACCTGGGAAATAGCATCGCCGCCGGCATTTTCTCCGGCCACCGCGGCTGCGATGCCGTGGAAGTAGGAGCGGTCTATGGCGGCAAGGTAGCCATTCCCCGACGGAACGAAGAGGACATTTTCCAGCGTGGCGAGGAGGCTATTCCCATCAACGGAAAGCCTGAAGGCAAACGGGTTGCCGTCCAGAAAAGCAACTACCCGGTCGGCGCAGAGGGTTCCCGCGGTCAACTCGTCCGCTTGAATTAGCGTGATGCTGTCGCCGAATTCGAGGCCGGTCTCGTCTCCGGCGAAGTCGATTGTCACCAACGTGCCGTCTGGCCAGGAAGCGGTTTCGGATACTTGAAGTAGAAGGTCGCCGTCGGCAACGTCTTCGGGAAGGGTAAAGTGAAACCTGTCAAAATTTTGAATGGATTTCACCGTTCCACACCAATTGTCAACGTGCAGCATGTTGTTGGAGTGGATCGTGGATACTTCTCCTCCCCAACCATATAGATTTGAGTCCGTCAGATCTATGGCGCCAAGACCTCCGAGAATGCGTACGATGTTGTCGGAAATCACCGCACGGTCTTTACGGTCATAGGAAGCGTTGTAGTACCTTCCATGGCCACCGCAGATATCCGCCGTGATGGTTCCACCGCTGATTTCCACGACGTTCCTGGTGCAAGGAATGTCTGAATAGGTATCTTTACGGACAAAGATGGACCCGCCGTAAATATTGGTCCTCTTTGACGCAGAACCGACGGTCGTTCCACTTCCGGAGATGTAAATTTTGTTTCCGATGACGCTGCCGTCATTGGTGGCACCACCGCAAATTTCTGTTGCTTTCACTTCGGAGTCTTCGGTGATGGTGATGGTGTTGTATTCCGTATGGTTGTCGTTATAACCTCCTATGATAGATTCGACTTCGGCGGAACCGCCGGAAATTGTCACGGTGTTTTCGAAAGTTAATAAACTTGCCCTGCCGCCATAAATTTCGACATATCCAGTCACCGTTCCGCCAATGGTGACGAAATTGCCGCGGGCGTAATTGCCATTTTGCGTATATCCGCCATAAACATAGCCGACCCGGGGATCCGGAAATCTCGTCGGATCACCGGTGAATATCACTGAATTATTATACACAACTGATTCATTAGCAGAGTGCAAGCCATAGAGGGTGTTGTTGCCTGAAAACGTGCAACCATCGACAATTAATTCACCTCCGGTAGCTCCAGATTCAGCTCCATAGCACTTTAAATTGGTTGAAACAGTACTATCGGTGAGCATCGTTGCCGCCACTGCCTGCTGGGGAAGCAGTGGCGCCGCGGCGGCGAGCAGGATGGCCAGTGCTTTTCTCCATAGAGATTGTCCTAGTCGCGACCGCCGTTGAATTTTCCGGGGGACACATCCCCCCCCCCCCCCCGAAGGGGGGCATCCGTAAAGACTTTTCTACCCATGACCCCTGATTTTCTAAGGAAACACATGGATGGACAATATTTTTTTAGAATTGCCGGTGAATTTTCCAAAAAACTTCCCACAGGCTGAAGCCTTCTACGCAGTTTCCAAAGGATCAATTTGATCCCCCGGTCACCCGACTTTACCGGTGGCGGGCACGAATGAGGTAAATAGCCAGAAAAATGCTGAAGAAAAGAGGGATAGCCATGTGGAGGTACATCGTCCGGTATCCAAAAAAATCCGCAATGGCGCCGGAAAATAGCGGGCCAAGTCCATTTCCCACGTCAAATCCCAGGAAGAAGGTCGCCGTCGCAGCGCCAAAGTGGCAGGATTTTACGCCGACGAGGGCCATTACCTGAAGACTTCCCAGAAGGGCACCGAAGGATAGCCCGTGGAGAACGGCCGCCACCGACAGCCATCCGGGAAACGGCGCATGGGCAAGGGCGAAAAAAGCAAGAAGAAGAAGAAACAGAGCCGGAATGGAAATAAAGAGGGCACTGTAGCGATCCACAAGACGGCCCGCAATGGGGCGGGAAATGAGCAATACCAGGGCAGAAATTGTAAAAAATGGCACGGCGGATGGACTTCCCAATTGCCGCGCATAGAGGGGCAAAAAACTGGTAATGGAGGAAGAGGCGGAAGCCACCATGAAAATAAGGAGGCAGGGAGGCAGGGCCGAACGGAGGAAAAGGGTGGATGCGGGACGGTCCGTGGCCGTTGTAGTGTCCCGGACGAAGGGTAGCCGCAGCCGTGAAGTCAGGAAAAATCCAAGAAAATTAAGGACGATGCAGGTCAAAAATAGTGCATTGAACGAATAATGCTCCACGATGGCGAAGCCGACGGCCGGAGCCGCCCCCATGGCAATGCCGATGGAAAGAGTAAAAATTCCCATTCCTTCACCGAGACGGTTGGCCGGAAGCAGGCCGGCGACGATGGTGCTGACGGACGTGGCGGCGATCGCCCAAAAAAGACCGTGGAGAATGCGTACCGCCACCAAAGCAGCAATGCTGGTCGCAGCGAAGTAGGCCATCAGGGAAATTCCAAGACCTATTTGGGCACAGAGGAGAATTTTACGCCGGCCAAAGCGATCCAGCAGCAATCCACCGAACGGCCGAGAAAAGAGCATGGCAAAAACCATGGCACCGGAGCAGATACCAACGGAACGGTTATCACCTGCCAGCCGGTCCACGAGGAGAGGCAGAGTCGTCAGGAGCATCTGGGCGACAAAAAACGCGAGAATTTGGACGACGAATAGCCAGGCAAAGTTTGCCGTCCAGAATACGGGTGTGCGGGATTTCATGGGAGAAACTCAGACGGGGCAGGTCATTTTCTCCACTAAGTGCACGCTGGCCACAATTTCTTCGCTACCCGTCACCATGTTCCTCAGAGTGCAGCGGCCATCCGAGCCACTTTCTTCCCCGAATAGAACGGCGAACTTCGCTCCCGCCCGATCCGCCAATTTTAGCTGTTTTCCCATGGAAAGTCCCGGCGTCAGCGCATAGAGAACGCTGCGGCCGGCCAGGCGTAGATTTTGGGCTAGGCCAAGGGCAGCGGCCTGGGCACTGCCATCAAAAACAATCCAAAAATCGCAGCCACCACTGGGAGGAGGAAGTAGTTTCTTCTCCCGCAAAAGATTTCCAAGAGTCACGTCGCCGATGGCGAAGCCACAGGCCGGAAGAGATATTCCCGTAAGTTTTCCCACCAGATCGTCGTAGCGACCTCCACCGGCCAGTGCCCTGGACTCTCCGGTCCGTTCGAAGGCCTCGAAGACGAATCCGGTATAGTAGGCCAATCCGCGGACGATTCCCACGTCGACGGTAACAAAATCTGCCAGTCCCAGGGCGCCTAAAAACTGCAGCAATTCCCTCCATTCCCCAAGACGCTCCATGGCCAAAGGCAGAGCTAGATTGGAAAAAAAGTTTTCAAGGGAATTCAAATCGCCGCAGCCGCAGAAGGAACTGGCGGCTCCTAGAAATTTTTCCACGGCGGCGGCGGTCGGAAAAAAAGTTTGCAACCGCTGCACCGTGATCTCCAAAGGAACCCGTCCCATTCGATCCATGATGCCGAGAACCTCCGGAGTGGAGCTGTCCCCAACGCCAAAGGAGGACAAAAAATGGAACCACAGCCGACGATCACTGAGCCGCACCTGGAAATCGCCCGCCGCCAACCCGAAGGCTCGGAGGGAGGAGATGAGTACGGCCAGCACCTCCCCATCGCCACGGACCCCCTTTTCCCCCAGCAGGTCCAAGTTCATCTGGTAAAATGCGCGCAGTCGACCCTTCTGGGGCCGTTCGTAGCGGAAATGTTCGCCCACGGTAAACCATCGGATGGGCCGGCGAAGACTGGCCGCCCTGGCTCCCACCATGCGGGCCAGGGTTGGCGTCATCTCCGGGCGGAGTGCGACGGAACGGCCGCCGCGGTCCTGGAATTGGAAGAGCTGCTCCGCTATTTCCGGACCGGATTTTTCCGTAAAAAGTTCCAATGGTTCCAGAATGGGCCCATCAAATTCTTCGAAGCCAAAGCCACCGGCTACCCGGCGGAAAGTGGAAAAAATGTAATTCCGCAGTGCGCAGTCCTCCGGATAGAAGTCCCGAAATCCTGGCAAAACATCGACCATGGCACCACCGTGAACCATTTTTATTGCCGCTGTCAAGTCCCGGCCACCTTCGCCTTTAACCCATGCCAGCCACCGCAACCATTGGCAATCAGGACCAGTGCGCCGGACTCCCGGAGCACGGCCGCAAAAAATTCCTCCCACTCTTTCATTCGCGACCTCTCGCCGCCATCACCTTCAGTTTCAGGAGTAGGCACGCCCTTCAATTTTCCTCCTTTGCGGAGCCGGTCGGTCCAGGCTCTAAGCCGGATTATATCCAGGTAAAAATTTTCTTCGCCGAGGCAAAATTTCACATGCTCCACTGGACTTCCTTCTCCGCAGTGCCATAGTTCCCCATTTCCAGCTCCATCAAACACCAAACAGATAGGCTGCCCATGGCCACGGACGGCAATTTCGACGGAATCGCTTGCCCGAACCTGCTTCCCAATCGGAACGACGCCTTCGAGGTCGAAGTGTCTCTGTTTTATCAGTTGTCGAGTGAGAGGGTGAATGCCTCCGTCTTCCCGGGAAATTTCCTTGGTTGCGCAGCCATCTATGGCGTGGAGAAGGGTTTCCAACAGAAGGAAATATTCCCAGGTCTCCCCATCCAGAAGTGCGGCGCTAAATCTATCGCGGGCAATTTTATAGGATTCCATCAGGGTAAAAAAATTTTCTTTTCTGGGGAAATTTTCGAAATGCTTCCTCTGACTCTCGTAAAAATTAATGAAAAAATCTATCCCTTCCCGGTTGGGAACTTGGAAAAATAGGTCCTTGAAATTTCCGTTTGGAAGAATTCCAACGTTACTGGGGATGGGGAAACCTCTTGGAATGGCCTGGATTGCGGCAAGGTCCGGCGTGACCCCCATTCCGCTTAAAAGGGGAACGAGCACGGAACAATGTCGGATTAGCGCACTGTAAATGTACAGCAGGTGCTGCAGGGCGTCGCCGTGCAGGAAACAGAACAGGGCAGCCCGATTGCTTTCAGGGGTCGAATGCAGTAAATTTTTATTTTCTTCGGCGGCAGCTCGCTGCACTTTCTTTTCCGGAGAAAGCAGGTTTTGCAAAATTTTTCCGGCATTCGGTGCTTTTTCCCCGTCCAGACCATTCAACATCGGTGCCAACGACGCCCGATATTCCGCCATCATTTTTGCATGGATGACGTCCCGAAATTTTTGCCAGCCGGCATCGGATTCCTCTTTGAAATGGGCGACACAGCGGTGGAAGTGATCTGCAAAGCCTTTGGGGGTAAAACATTTCCAAGTACATCCGAGAAATTTTACCTCTCCCTCTGCTGCCCGGACGCAGACACTCGATGCACCTTCCACGCCATCCATTGGCTTCCAGTATTTCCCGTGACACCGGCATTGCAATGGAAAAAGCCGATGGGTCCGGCCCCACTTTTCGGCCAATGGGACCCTCTCCGAGGGGCAAAAACATTTGACTCTTCAGTCGGAGAATTCTAGCAAGAAAGAACGGCGGGCGCAGGTTATTATGCTGGGAATAGGAAACATTTGGCGACGGCTGGTAGGTCGTCATTACCGTAAATTTTTGCGGCGCTGTGATCCGCTGCTGCAGAAAATCAATGAATGGGACAGTGCTTTCCGTTCCCTCTCCGACGGAGAATTGGCGCAAAAAACAGAGGAATTTCGTCGTCGCCTGGGTGGGGGAGAAGTTCTGGACACGCTTCTACCGGAGGCCTTTGGCGTCATAAAAAATGCAGCCCGGAGACTCTGCGGAAAAAAATTGTCCGTTTGCGGGGAGGAGTTGGAGTGGCAAATGGTCCCCTACGATATGCAGCTCATCGGAGGCATTGCTTTGCATTCCAATAAAATAGCGGAAATGGCAACGGGTGAAGGGAAGACCCTTGTAGCCACTCTTCCCCTCTACCTCAACGCACTGACGGGACGCAACTGCCAGCTGGTGACCGTCAATGACTACCTGGCCCGGCGGGACGCAGAGTGGATGGGTTATCTTTTTTCTTTCCTTGGAATTAGCGTCGGTTGCATTCAGAGCGTCATGGACCCGGAAGAACGGCGGCGGGCCTACGGCTGCGACGTCACCTACGGAACGGCGGCAGAGTTCGGCTTTGACTACCTGCGCGACAACGGTCTGGCCTATTCTCCGGAGGAGCAGGTGCAGAGGGATCACTACTTCTGCATCGTGGATGAAATTGACTCGGTTCTTGTGGATGAGGCCCGGACTCCGCTAGTTATTTCCGGCCCCATGGCAGAGGAACGAGTGGCCCCCTATGGAGAACTTTGCGGATCGGTGCAGCGGCTCGTACAATTGCAGACGCAAATTTGCAATCGTCTCATCGGAGAAGCAAAGGAACTGATGGATAGAAATCCATCCGATGAAACGGCATTTTCAAAATTGTACGCAGTGAGCATGGGCATGCCCAAGCATCGGCAGCTGTGCAAATTGCTGGAATTCGGCCCCATTGGAAAGCGACTGGAGCGACTGGGGGGAGAAATGGCCAGTGACCTTCGGAGGGACGAGCGCTTTGCACTGCGGGAAAGCCTCTACTTCACCGTCGACGAGCGGCAAAACACGGCGGACCTGACGGAGCTGGGCCGCACGGCTCTCTATCCCGATGACCCGGACGCCTTTGTTCTCCCAGATCTCGCGGAAATTTTTTCCGAAATTGACCGGCGAAATGACCTCACCTTTCCGGAAAAACAGGAGCAAAAGCGGCGGCAGAGTGAACGAGCGGCGGCCATCGGAGAACGCATTCACTGCATTGGCCAGCTGGTCCGCGCCCACATCCTCTTCGAAAAGGACCAGCACTACATTGTCCACGGCGGCCAGGTGCTCATCGTGGACCCCAACACCGGCCGCGCCATGCAAGGGCGCCGCTGGAGCGATGGACTCCACCAGGCCGTGGAGGCCAAGGAGAACCTTACAATCCAAAAGGAAAGTCGCACCTTCGCCACGATCACTGTTCAAAATTATTTTCGACTCTACGAGAAGTTGGCCGGAATGACGGGTACAGCGGAGACGGAGGCCCAGGAATTTCACGATATCTACAGGCTCTCCGTAGTGGTGATCCCCACGCACCAACCCTGCATTCGCAGGGATGAAAACGACGTTATCTACAAAACTCGACGGGAGAAGTATGCGGCGGTGATCGAAGACATTGGGGAGGCCCACGGCCGAGGGCAGCCGGTGCTGGTGGGAACAACGTCCGTAGAGGCATCGGAATTGCTGGGAAAAATGCTCCACATGAAAAAATTGCCCCACACCATCCTCAATGCAAAATTCCATGAAACGGAGGCAAAGATTATTGCAAGAGCGGGGGCCGTCGGAGCTATTACCCTCGCCACCAACATGGCGGGCCGAGGAACGGACATCCGTCTTGCCGATGGTGTGTGTGCTCTCGGAGGACTGCGGGTCATTGGAACCGAACGCCATGAATCTCGCCGTATCGACCGACAGCTGCGGGGGCGCTGTGCTCGGCAGGGGGATCCGGGGGCGTCGAAATTTTACATTTCCCTGGAAGACGACCTCATGCGGCTTTTCGCTAGCCGTGGACCTATCGCTGCCATCCTCGACCGCACCTTTCGGGAAGGAGACGTACTGACACACCCCCTGCTAAATCGTTCCATCGGCAGTGCCCAGCGGAAGGTGGAGCAGCAAAACTATGCCATCCGCCGCCGGCTCCTCCAGTACGACGATGTGCTCAATGTACAGAGAGATGTGATCTATGCCATTCGCAATGGCGCGCTGCACAGTGAACGGCCAAAAGAGATTATTGAGGAATTACTTTCCGAGGAACTTGCCGTTCTGTGCTCCTTTGATGGCGAAAGTGAAATGGCCTCAGAGGAAGCGATGCAGCGGCTGCGCATGCTATTCCCCATCGTCGTTGAGCGGGAAAAGTTAGCTGGATTGAAGCCGGATGAAAGGGTGGAGCTGCTGATGGAACGGATCCGGAAAGCCTATGCGGCCAAGGAGGAATTGGAGGATCCGGAGGTGCTGCGGCGGCTGGAACGCATTATCCTATTGAGAACCATCGACCACCACTGGCAGGTGCATCTGACGGAAATGGATGACCTGCGCCACGGCGTTGGCCTGCGAAGTTACGCTCAAAAGAATCCACTCTATGAATATAAAGCCGAAGCCTTCGATCGCTTTGAGCAGCTCATGGGGGCGGTACGGCGGGAGGTGGCATTTTCCCTGTTCCGTTCGGCCAGCAGCGCGGAAAAATTCCAGGAAATTCTGCAGAAGATTCACCATTTTGGCGGCGGGGAATCCCTAAAAAATCCACCGCTGGAACCAGAAAAAAAGACGCACCAAATTTTGCGAAGCACGCTTTCTCGGGCGGTGATCGCCGACACCGGTCGCAATGAACTCTGCCCTTGCGGTAGCGGGAAAAAATATAAGAAATGTTGCGGAAGTTGATGATGGACAAACAAAGAGGCGGTATTTTGGGGGTCGGCGTGGACCTGATAGAAGTGAACCGCATTCGAAAGGCTCACAGGCGTTGGGGCGATCAATTTTTAAGACGTATTTTTACCGAGGAAGAGGTCCGCCATTGCTTTTCCAGGATCGACCCCTACCAATCCCTGGCCGCAAGATTTGCCGGAAAGGAGGCCGCGGCAAAGGCACTTTCCAGTGGCTTCGGGGCACAACTTTCCTTCCGGTCCATTGCCATCGTCTCCAAAAAAAATGGTGCCCCCCAGGTAATTCTGGAGGAGACAAAGAGCGTATTGCTTCTCGGCAAAAAGCTGCTCGTTTCTCTGTCTCATACGGCTAAATTTGCCCTTGCCCAGGTAGTTCTCTGCGGCTCCCTTCCCTCGGACCAAACGGACGACCGAATCCCCATGGAGGGTGTTTCGCAACCTCTGACCAATTCTGATAACCCCAATTTCCTTACGAAAAACTAGTTCCTGTCCTGCAAGTTTTCAGAGCAAAAATTTCGCCGCTGAAACTATTTTGCGTACCCGAGAGACCGAATATTATCGTAGAAATCGGACCTTGGAAAATTTTTCCAACAAGAAGTGGAGCTAGAATTAGGAATGATTCGTCCATGGAGCAATTTATGTAGATTGGTGTGCCGCCAAAACAGACAGAGTTTTGAAATAATAGACTTGACCCGCCCTCCTAAATAGCACACATTCCTAAAAAATGAAAAGTTGCGCATCGCCTCTTACCCCGATTAAAGTCATCGTTCCGGCACCTAGCTTTGAGGTGCCCGGTCTTTTTCTTATCCTTGGTTCCGTTGTAACGGTGACCGGCACCATTTCCGTTGCCGTGGCGCTTTTGATTTTCAATATCACGATGGCCGTTATCCTGTCAGGTTGCATCACTGCTGTCGGGGTTGGACTGCTGTTCCGTGCCTTGCATGTATTTTTAAGGCAGAGAAGGGAGTTGTCGAAAAGCCTCCAGTGGGAGGATAATCCTGACCCCGTTCCCAGTGCATCCCTTGAAAAAGGCGGCAAAGTCTTGTCAGCCTCAAATTCTTCGGAAATTCCAGAACCGGTATCACAGGAGGAGTCGGGCGTGGAACCGGAGAAAGGCCTTCCTGGAGAGGAGATGGCCGAAAAAGTGGTAGAGCGCAAAAAGTCGATGAGGGCTTGGAGTGAAAATATTCGACGGCTAAAACAAACTAACGAAGAAAATGTTCAGAGTAATCCCCAAATGGTTGAAAATCTCGAAGCCTATGCAGGCAACATGTTTGAATTGCGATGCCAAGTTCTGCGGAAAGAAGCCAAAGAAAAGGGCATTGCAGATGAAAAAATTGATGGTGAATTAGCGCAATGTCACGAAGAACTTAGCGGTGAAAAAGAATTTCTCGAAACTAACAAGGAAGGATTCACCATTCGAATGCGTTTTTGCTGTTTAGAAGATTTCATGGTGTGTAAATTCTATGAAGCTAGAAGGCGTTTAGGACTGGAAGTCCCTATCTATGAGGGAAAAAAATATGATACCTTTATTTTTCAGGGAGGCGGCGCCAAGGGCGTTGCCTACGTTCCTCTGGTATCGATGTTTTCCAAGGATGGATTTTCAGATCTCTTGGAAACGGATTGTAGGGCCTCCGGGAATTCCATTGGGGCATTTGCGGCCGCTTGCCATGCCTTTCACGTTGAAAATATGCACAATTGCATCAATAAATTCCAATCTGCTATGCAAGAAAATAATGAGACGGACGAAACTTTGAAAACGGCTTATCCGTCGCTTACAGATGCCATGGATCAAGCTAGCAGTTTGATTAAAATTATTATACCGGATGGATACCCATTCAATATGGATGGCCTTCCTATCGTTAAAGTGATGGATGAAATGCTTTCAAAGTCAGTGTGTAAATTTTTAGACACTTTTTCCGAGGACGCATTACCCAATTCGTTTACTGAATCAGACCGTGAGCGAATTAAAAAGCTAAAACAGCCGTTCGACGCTTCTGCTTCCCGTGAGGATTACATGCTGAAATTTTCCGATATTCCGCTGCTGCGTAAATTGCCAAAAGGAGAGGAAAATTTTCACGATCTTTCCATGTCTATCTGGGATAATACCGACCACAAAAAGCGGTACTTGCGCGCGGACACAACACCAGACCTTCCCATTGCCTATGCCCTACGCTTTTCCTCTTCGATTCCTCTCGCTTTTAAAAAAATTTCCTGGGGTGTAGGGGCCGAAATGTCGAGTCCGCCAGCGGAAAATGGCCCGAAAACGAGCATCGAAATGGCCCAGTCCGTCTCTACGAGTTCAGTAAATCGTCACGACATTTACGACGGCTTTATCGGAACTAACTCTCCCGTTAAGGGCTTTGGGAATGAAGAAATTGGCAATCCCATTCTCTTTCTTTTTGACCGCGACGGTTATACGTATCGGCGGATTTTTACTCCTGCTGAGCTCGAGCCAACGGAGTTTAGGTGGAGATTTTTTGGCATCTTTGGCGCTGACTACATGAGAAAGGCAGTCAGAACCGAGGAGAAAGAGGCAAAAAGACTTACGGAAATAGTACCTGCCAACTCCGGAAGCTACTTTCTAGTTCCCAACGGAAATATCAAAACGGAGTCCTTTGCCTGTTCCGAATTTCAGCAAAATGCCGTAATCCATGCCACGGAAATGGCATTTCGCGCGTGGGCTGTGCGCAGGCGCTACGAATCCAATGAACTCGAGGTTCCGTGACCGTCCATCAGTTCGCTGCTATCCCAGGCTGAAATGGTGCGGCGGATGGCCGATTCGGCGCCGATGATGACAAGTGCGTCGTTGGCACGCAGAACTTCTCCTGCCGAAGGAAGGGGAATGGACTCTTTTTCCCGTTGAATTTCCACGACACTAACTGAATATTTTTTCCGCAACTGGCTTTCCACTAACGATTTTCCAGCGAATGGATGCCCAAGTTGGACGCAGAGACGCGTGATTTCAAAATCTTCGACCGCGGTAACTCCTTCATTGTCCCCATCGCCGGAAAATGGAGTGGAGAAAAAAGTGCGGGCTCTTTCCAAATCCTTTTGCGCTCCCAGTAGAATGAGCTCGCTTCCGGAAAAGAGTGGCATTCGCACGGATGGCGAAAAGGTGGAATAGCTGCCATGGCGAAGGGCAACCACGTTAACGTTAAATTTTTCTCTCAACTCCAGGTCGATGATGGGGCAATTGCAGCCACAATTTCCATCGACGATGGGCACCTCCAAAAGATCCAATTGGAGAGGGGATTGGGCTTGAATTTTTTTCAGCATTGCGCGCTTTTGCCGTTCCAGCTGGGAAGCAACGTTGCGATTGAAAGTTTCAACGAAGTAGCTTTCCACGCGGGCGTTGAGCCTAAGCATTCGGCGCCGCAGGAGAAGTCCAGCAAAAATGAGGAGGCAGAGAAAAAAGTAAAGTGGGACACCTTTCGGCAACGTTGGGGCTGCAACGGAAAGAAAAATTCCACCGAAGAGAATTAAAATTGTGGCGAAAATAACCGATTGAAAAATAGCAACAATCCTCGGTGCCACTGCACTGCGAGTTCGCAATTTTGTCGTCGGCATGGCATTTTCGACGAGGGCCAGGAAGAGCACGTTGCACTGCTTCACAATCGGGATCAGAATTGGCAATGACAGGAGTCCAGCGATTGTCCAAATGCCCACGCCGACATAGGACTCAACCCTATCAAAAATCTCCATGTTATCCACGAACTTTACGGAAAAGGAAGCAACTACGAGAATGGACAAAAAAAGAAAAGTTTCAATGACGATGTAGATCATTGGTTTTCCTGCTAGTTTTAGAAGTGTATTTTGTGAAATGCGACTGCGAACTACGATCAGTGTGTTGCGATAAATATTCGAAAAAGAAAGCAGAGATTTTGGCCAAATGCGAAGAATAATTCTCTGAATTTCCTTTGCCCGTGGACTTAGGAACGCCGTGCAGAGAATGGTGCCAAGGGAAACGCCGATTGCGATACTGAGCATGGCGTCATTGGTTACCCCAAGTGATGCACCAAGAGACGCGATGACGAAGCTAAACTCCCCGATTTGAGCCTTTGCGA
Source organism: Puniceicoccales bacterium (assembly GCA_031290195.1). Taxonomy (GTDB): domain Bacteria; phylum Verrucomicrobiota; class Verrucomicrobiia; order Opitutales; family JAIRLM01; genus JAITOA01. Next base: position 12,697 of record JAITOA010000044.1, read on the forward strand.
CGGACGCACAAAAGCTATCCTCTCCACTCTGCCCACTGAGAAAAAGTCCGAGAAAACAAGAAGCGAGTTTTAAAGTAAAAACAAGAACCGTCAAAATTAAAATTGGTATGGCAGACTTCCACAGTAGCTGCGGATTTGCCATCATTCCAATAGAGAGAAAAAAAATTGCGCTAAAGAGGGCTCGAATGGGCTGCATGTGTTTTTCGATGGACTCCGATATGTCCGTGTTTGAAAAAATGGCACCGGCAAGAAATGCCCCAAGCGCCGTAGAAAAATGGGAAATTTCCGCCAACAACCCAACGGCAAAGAGAAATCCGACAATGGCAACGGTGAGCACCTCCTCAGAATCAAATTTTTGCAGAGTTCGAATGATGGCGGGAGCCGAAATGCGGCCAAGAAAAAATATTGTCATAACGAATGCGCCTACGAGAAATATGATGCGACCAAGGGCATCCCAATCGAAGTAGCCGGTGATGGCAATTCCGGATAAAATAACAAGGAGGAGAATGGCCAAAATATCCTCGAAGATGAGAATTCCCATGCAGAGACGGGCGAAATTATTTTTAAGAACACGCTGTTCCGCTAAAATAGGCAAGGTAATCATCGTTGAGCTGATGGCAAGTAGCCCGCCAAGAAAAAGACCATTGAGCCCTCCCCACCCGAGAATAGGAGCAAGGACACGGCCGAGGAAAAGCATGAAAAATGTTTGAAAGAAGAGAGCTAGAATAGCCGGACCGAAGAGTTGTCGTAATTTTTTAAGATCGAACTCCAAACCCATGTAAAACATTAAAAAAAGAACACCAAGCTCGCTCAGCTGATGGATAATTCCCTGTTCATGGATAAGTTCTTGACCCCCAAAGGGAATATTGAGGATCATCCCCCCCAGGATATAGGCGAGCAGGAGAGGAAAATGGAGCAATCGCGCCGCCACGGCGGCCACCCCAGCCGCCGCAAGAAGCAGCGAAAAATCCCGGACGATATTGAATGACTCCACAACTAACCCCCGAAGAAATCCTAGGAAAATGTACCGAAAATGCACAATTAATTTGTATAAAATTTCCTAAAAATTCCGTATCCACTCTCCCGCACGGACGAACACATATTGCGTCCATTGGCAGCATCAATTCCCCAAAATAGATGCTTTTTATTGACAAATATTCCTCACATATGTCAAACGGAACGGTCATTGTATTAGCAATTCGTGAATACGCTAGCATGCCGGCAACGGAAGCCTCATTCTTGCTTGGACCGTTGTGACGATTCTAGTTCCTCTGAAGGTGGCCAAACTCCTTGACACTCGCCTAGCGATTGCTCGGTTTGACGTAGGCACGGCCGGCGATGGAAAGGTCCACCCTATCCAGAGGGAAAAGGTGACGGTCGCTCGCGTCGGAGAGGACGTATTCCAATTCTTCCAGCTGCCGGGGGATGTCCTCGCAGCGCAGGCGCAGGTGATGAATGGCATCGCAGCGAATTTCAAAGCCGTCAAGACGACCGGCAGCCACGCAGGTCGATTCTTGGACGGTAATGGCGCGCCAAGTGGCGTAGAAGGAAGGATTTATTCCGCGTACCAACGCCAAAGTCCTGGAAAGTTCCGGGACAAATTCTAGAATTCTACTTTCGCCGGTGCTTACATTTTCCAGCAGAGGAAGGTCATTCAAATCTTTTTCAAAGAGTCCGTGGCCTTCAAAGACCACACCATCCGCCGCCACAGGAAGCCAGCCGGGACCATTGCCTTTTCGGATACGAAGGACGGGGGTTCTTTCAAGAATTCTGATTCGTAGCGCATTCGGATACACCCTTTCAACGTGGGCCTCGAGAACCTGGGCCTGCTGTTTTAGTCGGGCGCGGCAGCGATGCACGTCGATTTTTCCGAGGCTAATTCCCCGGGGAAAGCGGAGTAACTGGAGCACCTGCCCCCGAGGCATTGTGCCGGTCGTGGCAATTTCCACCCGCTCCAGTCTCTGGCCGAGAGCGACCTTTCCGTCGATGAAGAAGCGAATTTTTTGAGCCCCCAGGACGCAGGACCAGCAGAGGACTGCCGAGAAAATTGCCCAAAAAAGAAATCGCAGCACCCGCGCCGGGGTCCCTTTCTTTTTTTTTGTTGCTCCGGAAGACCCTAGATGTCGCTTGGCAGATTTTTTTGCCATCGGCGTGGCCCTCTTTCTCCCATCGGACTTGGCTGCTTTTTTCATGAAAATCTTTGCCGGTGCCGCCCAAGGGCTAGTTGGACAAGTTCCCGCAGGCAATCTGCCGGGGAAAGACCTGCGGCAACGGCGCTATCCGGGAAGAGGCTGGACTCCGTGAACCCGGGCACGGCGTTGATCTCCAGAAAAAAGGGCTCTCCGTCCTCCCTCAGGAGAAAATCGACTCGGGCCCAATCCCGGCAACCGCAGAGCTGAAATGCCCGTTCTCCATGGGCCCGTAGGCGAGCGGTGAGTTCTTTCCCGATGGGAGCAGGAAACAGATGTCGCGAACAGCCGGCTCGATACTTTGCATCGTAGTCCAGAAATTCTCCTCCATGGTCAATTTCCACGACACCGAGCGCGGTGCCGTGGAGGACCCCCACCGTTAAATCGCGGCCACGGCAGAATGCTTCCGCAATCCATTGCCCCCGCTTGACGTCTTCGAGGGCTTTTCCCCAGAGGTTGGCGTCCGGACAGGGATGGCACTGGAGGCTGCTTCCCCTGTCATTTGGTTTCAGAAAGAGCTCTCCGGTCCCCACCCGCTGGCATACCTCCACGAAGACATGGAGATCCCTGTCCCGGGCCGAAAATTCAATCTGCGGCAACGTCGGAATTCCTCCGTCGGAAACACGCTGCTTTGTGAACGTTTTATGGATTGTGAGCTCCATCGCAGAAACACCGCTGCCCACATAGACGAAACCGCCGGACTCCAACAGTCTCTGCAACTGACCATCTTCCCCAAAATCACCGTGGACCAGCGGAAAAATCACCGCCCGTCTCGAGTCCAGGCCTTCCGGGAGGGCATTATCCTCGAGCTCCAAAAGCCGCGTTGGGAAAAAGGGAACGAGGAGGTCCCGTGCCCGGCGCCCCGAACGCAGAGATACTTCCCGTTCGCCCGAAATGGCTCCGGACAGAATGACAATCTCGATGCGCTCCTTCAAAATGATCCTTCCCAGAAGTCGGCCAAAAAGCAAACTTCCGTCTCCAAGTCAATTTTAAAGCGTTCTGCCACGGCTTCCTGGGCCGTAAAAATGAGTTCAAGTACATCTCCGCAGGAAGCACCGCCCCCGTTGACAATGAAATTTCCGTGAACGGGAGAAATTTCCGCCCCTCCTCGACGGAGGCCCTTCAATCCAGTTTCTTCGATTAATTTCCCCGCAACCGCACTCTTCGGATTACGAAAAGTGCTCCCTGCACTAGGTTGCCGAGGCTGCAGTTCCTTCCGGAATGCGGCCATTTGCTCCATTTTTTCCCCAATTTCACAGGGAGGAATGGGATTCCCAGGGCGAACCAGCTCCACCGCCGTGACCGTGCTTCCCCGGAGTAGCGGAGACCTTCGGTAGAAAAATTTTGGCCAATGGATTTGCCCTTCTTCCCCTTTTCCATCCACATATTCAATTCTGCGCACGAACTCGCCGATGGAACTACCAAAAGCTCCAGCATTTATCAGCACGGCACCGCCCATTGTTCCAGGAATTCCCGAGCAAAATTCGAAGCCGCCAATGGAGTGTTCCCGGCAAAAATCGGCTAGCCGTTTCAGGGGAAGTCCAGCACCGACACGAATGCAATCGGCCCCGAGGACACAGTGTTTCCAAAAATTGCCCTGCAGTCGAAGGACAAGGCCACCGTAGCCACTGTCACCAACGAGGAGATTGGAACCGGCGCCGATTATGAAGTACTTTAAATCTGCCAAGCGGGCGCAGTGGAGTAGGCGACGCAGGGATTCAAGGGTTTCCGGTTCGGCAAAAAATCGAGCCGGCCCGCCAATGCGCAGGGTAGTCATGGAACTCATTGGGATATTTTCCATCACCTGCAGTTCCGGACATAGAAGGTGGGACAATTTTCTAAAGCGTTCCGCTCGCAGGTGGTTTCCGTAGGCAACGGCCGTTGAAAAAATGGGACCGGCTCCAACGAAGAGAAAAAGGTCAATGGCGCCCCTTCCCCGCAGATTATCCAGGTAATCAAAGAGCTTCTGGTCGGAAAGGCAAGGGACCGGGCATCTCCGCTCCGCCAGTTCCTCCGCGAGACCTTCCGCCGTTCCACGGCCATCGAAGGACTCAAAAGCACCGTAGGTTGGCATCAGAACGGCGTGGGGGGAATTTTGCAAAATTTTCAAAAATTCTTCCCCATGGGCGACCGTGCGAGAGTAGCGGTGGGGCTGGAAGATTGTCAGGGATCTTTCCCCGGAGTAGGCGCCCAAAAAGGCCTCTATTTCCTTGGGATGGTGGGCATAGTCGGCCATGATTCCTGTTCCATCGGCGGAAAAAAGTTGGGTCTGCCGTCGCCAAACGGCGGGCCAGGAAAGGGAATTTTTTTCTATTTTTTGGCTGGAAACAACTTTTGCGGAAAAGTCCATCCCGGTCGCACCCGGAGAAGAATTGGCAAAATTGGTACACAGATAGTCGGCGACGGCGGCAGCGGCCATGTAATTTGTTCGGTTGAATGGGGTCAATCTTTCGCCGGACCGTGGAAGGCAATCCCGGAGAAAATGTCCGTTGTGCAATTCGGAAAAACAGCGCAGGGATTCTTCGCCGAACGGAAAAAAGACGCGGTCGACCGTGCGAGCAAAGAATCGGAGGAAGGTTTTTTGCAAATTTTCCAGGGTTCCATAGTGGCTATCATGGTCCATGGAAAGGTTGAGGGCGAGGGTCACATGGGGAGAAAAAAGTTCCATGGAGGCTTCACTTTCGTCGATTTCGGCGACGGTCCAGGGTGCACCAACGTAGGATGCCGGCGGAAGATCACCGGCGAAACGTCCACCCAGCAAATAGTTAAATGGGAAATTTCTTTCCATTAGAAGGCCGACGACCATGGCCGTTGTCGTCGTTTTTCCATGGCTTCCCACGATCGCAAGCAGCTTCTGTTCCCGCAGAATTTGAGCCAGATAGGCTCCCCTCGAATACACGGCAACTTCCCTCCGGTGAGCATCCCTAAGAAGAGGATCACCCAAACCAATGGCCATTGTGTGGATGACGACGTCGCAGGGGGGGAGTTCCGCCGGCCGCCCCAGTGTGTGAATTCCCCATCGACCTAAAAAAAAGGCCGTCTCATCGTCTAAAAAATCATCGAAGCCAAATACCACTGCCCCGCGCCCGCGCAGAAAAATTGCAAGCGCCGTCATCCCGGCACCGCCGATGCCCGCCATGAAGATGCGTTCTCGGGACGGAGGCTTCATCGGACATTGACCGTACTGAGAAATTCTTCCACGATTTGCCCCGTGGCATCTTCGGAAAATTGGGACCGCAGCTGCTTTACCCGATGCTCCATATCTTCCAGGACCCCGGGGCAAAAAAGATTATCCACGGCAACCAGAAGTCCACGGTCCATTTCTTCCTGTCGCAGCAGGCAAGCCGCTCCGGCTCTCTCCATGGCTAGTCCATTCGCCATTTGATGGTTTCCAGCCGAGTGGGGATAGGGGACAAGAATGCTGGGCTTTCCGCAGGCAACCAGTTCCGCAATTGTTCCGGCACCGGCCCGACACAGAACCAAATCCGCTGCACCGTAGAGAAGGTGCATGCGGTCGCTGAAGGGCACATATTCCATTGGATGAAATTTTCCCCCGGAGTCGGGGAGGGAGAATGTTCCCTCCCGTCCACCGGGACCGGTCAGGCAAATGATGTCCAAACTTCTTTCCGCAAGGGCATATCCATTGGTCAGCGTCCAATCCACTAATACCCGGGCCCCCTGGCTTCCCCCCGTCACGAGGAGCAGCTTTCCCCCGCCGGAGCGTCCCAATTTCACCCGTGCCATTTCCCGGTCCATGGGAATAAATTCCTCCCTCAGTGGAAAACCCATTGGGTGAAACTTTTTTCGCCGACGAAAGGGTTCCTGATTTTTTAGCAGTGGAGGAATGAAGACCTTCCGAGCCATGGGAGTTAAAAATCGCACCGCCTTCCCTAGGCACAGATTGGATTCGTGGAGCAGCAGGGGCTTTCTCCGCAGAAACGCTGCCAACCCAATACCCAGGCCGCTGAAGCCTCCAAATGACAGCACTGCGGAAACATTTTCCCTTCCGAGTAGTTTCCAGGAGAAAAAAAATCCCCGGATAAAATGGTAAAAGAAGCGGAAAAATGCTGCCGGCCGCCAGCAAAATCCGCTCCCCGGCAATGTAATAAACTTGAGATCGCCACAGTGTTTCCGAAAATGGACGTCGATGGGTTTTTTGCTCGTTCCCAGAAGGACATCGTAGCCTTGGTGGTGAAATCTTTGGGCAACGGCGATCCCCGGCGTTAGGTGCCCCCCAGTTCCCCCGCATGCAATAAAAATCCGCATTTCTCCGTCAACTTGCGCGGTGTTCGGTAATTAGCAAGATTGTCTTCGGACAGAAGGGAAGCAGTCCCGTGAAAAAGACTTGCAACGATGGAAAGAACTTCCAGGAAATGGACTGATTTTCCGCGTGGATGGGAAAAGTATTTTTTAGGACGGAAAACCATGTCGGGGCATAGCAAGTGGGCGACGACGAAACGGCATAAGGCGGCTGTGGATGCCAAGCGAGGAAAAATATTCAGCATTCTGAGCAAGGAGCTCACCATTGCTGCCCGGGAGAGTGGCGGCGACCCGGATTTTAATCCTCGTCTGCGGAGTTGCATTGCCAAGGCAAAGGCCGTGAACATGCCGGCCGACAACGTGACAAAGGCCATTAGGAAAGGTACGGGGGACATTCCCGGAGTTACCATCGAAGAACTTGTCTACGAAGGTTATGGGCCAGGTGGCATCGGAATCATCGTGGAGGTTACAACGGACAATAAAAATCGCACCGTTTCCGAGGTTCGCAGCACCTTTTCCAAGAATGGCGGCAGCATGGCTACTTCCGGCGCCCTGGCCTTCAACTTCCAGAGGAAGGGGCAATTCATTATCCAAAAGACGGTGGTGCGGGAAGAACGACTCCTGGAGGTTGCCCTGGAGAACGGCGCCGAGGATATTCTCGAAGAGGGAGATACCTTCGAAGTACAGTGTCCTTTGGGATCATTCTACGTCCTGGGACAGGCCCTGGAAAAGGTGCAAATTCCCTGCGAATCGTCCCAGATTGCCCACATCCCTTTGACGGTTTTGGAGCTGGAGGGAGAGGACCTAAAGCGGGCAATGGCCCTCCTGGAACGGCTTGAGGAACTGGAGGATGTTACCAACGTCTATACCAATTTGTGATGAATTTATCCCAATCGCAGGGGTCATTTTTCCCGGTTACTTTCCCCAAATTTGGCCATCCAGTTGGCGCGGGAACCCGAGTCAGTTTTGCCTTATTTTGCAATCCTTGAACTGCCTTTGGAGACAAAGGCTACTGTTCCGGCTCCCTCCGAAATGGACTCTCGGCCAAGGGCATGCGATTCGTCGCGCACGCGCGAACATGGAAAAAGGAAACACGGCGGAGGAAAAAAATTTGTCCAGGGGAGGAAATTTGGTGGAAAGGGGCATAGGAAAGTTAAAGCGGCACATCGGCGACAGCTTCTCTCGCTTTCGCGCATGGGGAGCGGCTCAAGCAACCATTCTTTCCGCTAATTTTTTGTGAATTTTTATTGACTTCTCCTTCCAAAAGGGACAAAATTCTTCTGTGAGTGTCGGTGGGGGAGGATCGGGTTTTGAGGTATATCCTGTCGGATCCTTTCATCCGTTTGGTGGTGGTTTGAAGCTTCAAGAACTCAGTAAGGGCGCGGGCAATGTCAAAAAAATAGGCACAGTAAATTTAAATATTAGGCAACAAGGCGCCATGGGAGAAATGGGCGCTATTTGTAATAAGCTTGAATTAGATCCAATGGCAGCCGCAATGAACGCAATTGCCGCATATAACGAATCAAGCAGTGCTGACGACCTATCAAATGTTTGTTCGAAACTTAAAGAGGCATGTGAACTTTTAACCGAAAGAGCAGACGCCGATAGCGATCTTAACCCAAAAGTTGCTTCTCACGTATATAGGACAATTGCCACAATTGGCAGCATCGGAGAAACGCTTTTAAAAGAAACCCCCAGCAGTGAGGAAGCTGAAAAATTAGATGAGTGCGCCAGTAAGGCTCTATCTAAATTATTAAAAATAAAGACTGAAATAGATATGCCGGTATTTAAGGGTGGAGATGCGGCGCAACTTGCAAGAGCTAATCCAGAGATACCAATTTACCACACTTTCTTTGGCGAAGAAGGTAAGATTAATATGCGGAAGATTGAACTGATTGGTGATGGTAGAAATGTTTTTGTGTACACAGACGGTGTAGAAGCAAAAGATGTTAGTAAATTTGCCGCATTTGCGAAGGAGAAAATTCAAGAAATTGTAAATTGGTTCAAGAAAACATTTGGAAGTGCCCATCATCCCACGCGAAGCGAAGTATTCGCTTATGAGCATTTAAGAAAAATACAAGGCGATCTACCAGAAGAAACGAAAGAAAAATTTAATAATCTTATTAAAGCATTGCACGAAGGAGGAGACTTGGCGCCACATCCATTTGAATCGACCGCAACAAATCAAGCTGTTCGGAACGCCTTTCAAGACGCAGGTGATCTAATAGCCAGTATCCAGAATTCATTGCAGGATATGTTTCCAGTTCCTGTTTCTAGTCCGGAGACGAAAGCGGCAGAAGCTGCGCAGGAACCATCTGAGGATGAGGAAAATCAGTAAACCGCCGACCGTTAAAAAGAATTAGCCATGGACAGTCCATTTCCGAGAAATTTCCCCAATTGCGGCAGCGCATTCCCATGGAAGGGCTTTCCGAGGGTGCGGTACATTCTACGATTTTTCGCTAATATTTCGTAAAATTTCATTGACTTTTCCTCCCGAAAAGGGCAAACTTTTTTCTATGACTATCGGTAGCGGTATAAATTGGAGTCAGTTTTCTCCACCAAAGGCCTCCTCTGTTCCTGAGGGGAACCAAGCACTCCATCATATTAGTCAAAGGGGAGCCGAGAAGGGAAGGCTTAAAATAAATAACCCAGACATAACCGATCGCCAAAATGGTGCCGCCCAGGAAACTATTACCCTTCTAGGTCAAGAGGCCGCAATGGCGCTACAACTTGCAATCATAGAGTACAATACGAAGGGGAGTGCCGATAATGCGTCTGATCTTTGTGCAAAATTCGAGCAAGCAAATGCACAATTGCACAAAGAAATAGCTGACCATCATGTTCCTCCAGAGCATTTACCCCATGTGTATCGACTAATTTTAGAAAATTGCAAAACCGGGGAAAAAATTGCGAAAAATAATCCAGACAACGGAGCAGCCAAAGCACTAGCAGAAGGTAGCAATGTGGCCCTGGCAGGTCTACTAGAAGCAAAAACAGGCCATGAAATGAAGGTAATGAGCAACGATGAAGCAAAAGCTTGGGCAAAGGAACATCCTGACCAACAAATGTACGCCGTTACCTACGATTCCGATGGAAGAGTTCAACTCGAGGCGGTAAAATTTAATAAAAGTGAAAGCAAGTTCACCGCCAAAAATGGTGTGCAAGTGAATGTTAGAACATTTGCCACTAATTACAAAACGGAATTGGCGACAAAGCGACAAGAAGCTGAAACTTGGTTCAGAAAAGAGTTTGGCTTTGATGATAATTATGAACTTTCGCAAAATGAATTGCAGGTCTATGAAAACCTAAAAACACTTAGAGATTTAACGAAAGAAAACGACAAAGTTGAAGGTCATCTCAAGCAACTGATTGAATTGTTACATGGAAATACGTGTGGAGTAAATGAAGAAAAAGAAGGTAATGTTGATGCACTTTCTAAATTGACATCAATATACACTGAGTGTAGGATAGGAAGCAAGAAACCGAAGAAAGAAATTGAAATGGCAATAGTTAAGTTGAGAGTGATGATGCCACACCCTAAATCTCCTGGCGGTGAATTGCCGCCGAAAACTTAAATTTTGTTTCCCAAGTAAAAAAGTGCAATTTTTTTACTAATTTTTTGTGTTGCATATGGAAAATCTCCAAGTTTCTTGATGGCAATGTAAAAATTGCGATTCCCGCTAATATTCTGTGAATTTTTATTGACTTCCCTTATCGGAAGAAGAAAACTTCTTCCATGGATGTTCATGGGTTAAATCACCTTCACTACGATTCTAGTTCGCAGGGCTCTGAAGAGGGATGTCTTAGTAAGCTCAGCGAGCTTGGAGCCGGAGACGAAGCAGCAAGACTACAGTTGAATGCCGGTTCCTTTGATTTTTTAAATGCTAGGCAACGAGGTGCCGTTATAGAAGCACTCAATATGTCCGAAAAACTTTCCGGCGGCGAAAATAAAGCGGTCGACCTTAGGAAAGCAATTACCGACTATGGCAATGCCGGATCTGCCGATAATGCGGCGCAGTTTTCTAAGGCTTTGAAAGATGAATATTATTTTTTACAAAGTGAACTGGGAAAAGCTAAACCCGATCCAAAAACTACTTCTCACATACTCCGGACGCTCGCCGAACTTTGCAGTATTGCATCATCATTGTCCGAGAGATGTCCCGAAGACGACAATGCCAATCAACTGGCGGAGGAAAACAAAGATGCCCTACAATCACTAATGCAGGCAAAGATGCCGACGATGCCACCGCTAATGGACAAGGCTGGGGCAATAGAGTGGAAAAAACTTAATCCCGGAATCCCAATTTACGAAATTACCTACGACAAAGATGGAAAAATTCAATACCGAGAGATGAAGTTGAATAAAGAAGAAACTGACTTCGAAGTAAAAGAGGAAGGAAACACAACAGTTGGAATTAGAAATTTCATTACAACTACGCAAGAAACACTAGAAAAAATCACGGAGTGGTTTAAAAATTTACTTGGTAAGACAAACTATATTCCTACAAACAATGAAATAAATGTCCATGCTCAGCTAGAATCTTTAGGAGGCTCACTGGCAAGCGACAATGACGCAATGAAAAAATTAAAAAAACTCATTGGGATGTTACATGATCCCAAATTGAAAACATCCCCAATGCAGGAAAATGATGTGAATAAACCTATTTGGGAGCTTGTAGACCAAATTCAAAAGTCTGGTCAAGGAGATGACGATCAAGTTTCCAGGGCCTGCGAGGCATTGAAGGCAATGTACCCCTACGACAATGAGAATGTAGTGACTGTGTGAAAAATAACAGACAGAACTTCCGCGAAGGACCTGATCGAATCCCGAATTCTCCGAGCCGGCCACCATGGGGCCCGCTCAGTGGACTCTTTCCCGCAGTGGACGCCGAATCTTTTTCCGCAGACGGTCGCGGAGAGCTGCCGCTTCCTCATAGCGTTCTTCGGTGATGGCAAGTCGTAGTTGAATTTCCAAATCGTCCTTGGAAACGGATCCCTGCCCATTGCCTTCGGGGATAGCCTTGGGATTTTCCGCCATCGGCGACAGGGTCACGGCGACAAGCTGGGACATCGGGGCCTTTCCCGAGTGGTTAGCGCTCCGGTGCAGTCGTTTTAAAACGGGCTCTAGCAGTTCAGCAAAGGTTGCATAGCAGCGGGGACAGCCGAGAATTTTTTTTTCTACCAGCTGGGATCCAGGAAAACCACAGTAATCACACGTCGCCTGGAAGACATTTCCTTGCTCCGGTATCTTCCCAGGGGATTCCCCCCGCAGAAGGGCCGCCGTCGGCGCTCCGGACTCATCCAGGATGCCTTTTTTTCGGGCACAGCCGGCACAGAGGTTAACCCGCACCGTTGATCCGTTTGACACCCGTAGCAGGTAGACCGTAGCAGGGGCACCGCAGCAATCGCACTTCACAATCTTGGACACCTCCACCTTCCCATTGGAAGGTCCCATGGCAAAAAGACGAGCGAATTCGCCAAAAGGCCAAGAAAAGTCCAAAAACTCTTCTCTCCCGTTCCGGAAACCTTACTTTTCAAAGGGAAGTGATAGATCCTGCCATCTCGCCTTCCGCATTGCCGAAAGGTCGTTCTCCGGCGGAAACTCCCGTTTCCGCCTTCTTCTTCCCTTTCATTCTTGGTGTGAGCGTGGCCCCTATATTGCGGCCGGCTAGGCGCGGAGGAGATTCCATGAAACCAAATTCCTGCAGGTCATTGATGGCCCGCTGCACTACCTGAAATCCCAATTCTTGGTGTGCCATTTCCCGCCCCCGGAAGGTGAGGGTAATCCTCAGCTTGAAGCCCATGCCCAAAAATTCCTGGGCATGGCGAACCTTTGTATTGTAGTCACCGATGTCCACGGAGGGCCGAAATTTTACTTCTTTGAATTTGGACGCATTGGACCTTTGCTGCCCCTTGGACTTTTTTCCTTCGTCGTACTTGAATTTGCCGTAGTCCAAAATGCGGCAGACCGGGGGAATACTTCCGGCAGCAACTTCAATGAGATCCAGGCCGAGGGATTTTGCCCGCTGGAGGGCATCCCGGGTGGCCATGACCCCGAGCTGTTCCCCCTCGGGTCCAATGACCCGCACTTCCGGGACCCGAATGCGGTCATTGCGCCGCGGTCCCCGGTCAAAACGACCTCTCTCGAATCTTCTGTTTCCCGCCGTTGATTTTTTCGGAAATGTGTTAACCATAGGATGTTTTGTGTGATTTTTTTGTTGGATACATGATATATATCCAGGAAACTTTTATGGCGCGACAAAACCCAACGGCAAGTTTTTTCAGTGCACCTTCACGGAAAGAAAAATCTGCGTCGCTCTCCCACCGTCACGCTAACGCATTGGAATCATATGGAAGTATGGTGCCCTTCGGCAATGCGGCGGGCTTCCCGGTATTGTTTTTGGAAGCGGCGAACCAGCTGTCTCTGCGCCTCAAGAGCCAGGGCCGGCTTGTCCGGCCGCAGCATGGTCGCCAGAGTGACATTGACTTCGTCGAAGGCGAATTCGGAAAAGTCCTGCAGAAGTTCCAGGGCTGTCTCTGCGGCGGCGGTCCGTCCCTCTTCCCGGGCCTTCAAAATTGCATTCCATGCCTCCACAAGTTCCCGATGGGGAATCATGAACGCGAATTTTACCGTCCATTTGAGTGCGTTGTAGATCGACGCGGTGCGTTCCGGATGGAAGTCGCAGGCGGCAAGGTCTTGGAATGGATCTCCCTGGAAACTTCTGCAGGAAGCATAGTCGGCGGCATAGATTTTTCGGTTGACGGGCGGCCGGAAGAGTGCGTTGCGCACGGGACCACCGGGAGCACCGACGGCGAATGCCACCACCTTCTGCCCAGATTCGCCGAGGACATACTCGAGGAAGAGCTTTGCGACGGATTCATTGGGAGCGCCGCGCAGGATCCCAATGGGATCTGGACTAATGGCGGAACCGTTCTGCGGAAGGACGAAGGCGAGTCTTTCCCAGCCGCAGCGCTGCCTGTCGAAGTCGACTTGGGCGTTTCCCATGGCATCGACGATGGGTCCGGCGGCGCTGTTGCCTGAGGAAATATCAAGGATCATCTTCGTCGGTGTATCGGCGTAGTAGCGGGTATTGGCGGAAATGAGCTGAAGAAGGCGAAGTCCCCGCAACCATCCTTCCCGGATGGCTAGTTGTTCTGCGGTTTTTTTCCCGTGCTCACCGGAGAGAGTTTGTTTTTGCAATTCCTCGAGACAGAGGGCAATCTGCTGTTGGACCACCATTTCATAGGCCTTTAGAACTGCACTGCTTTTTGTCGGATCCACGAGGGCAATGGCGCCGAAGAGTTTTGGGTCCGCCAGCTGCCACCACTGGCAAATGTCCTCGTCCCTAAGTCCGAGGGCGGCGATGGCTTCCCTGTTGTAGAGGATTCCGAAGGTGGATAGAACTTGGCCAAACCAGCGGCCATTCGGGTCCCAGAGGTGCTCTCCGGCGAGGAAAGCGGGGATGACATCCCCATTAAACAGTTCCGGATGCTCCCCTAAAAAACCGCAGTCCACTAGGGCTCCCCGATCCGCTTGGATGGCAAACTCGGAAACTCCCCCCCCAAAGAAAAGGTCGATGGCGGAGGAGATTTTGGAATCGTAGAAAGTGCCGCAGACTTCCTTTTTCAATGGCGTGTCCCAGCGGCTCCGATCCTCCGTGCGTTGGCCGAAAATTTGCTGCACCTCCGAAGTCCAGGAAAGACCTAATTCGTGTTCCCAATGGTAGCGGAAGGCGGCGGAATAGACACTTTCCAAATAGCGGACGATCTCAACGACGCCCCCGAGGAACCGCCAATCGACGAAGACGGTGCGTCCCGTTTTTTCCTTGTACCACCGCTGGAAGCCCTGACCCAGCTCGAAACGTACGTTTTCATTGTGTCCGGAGAGGATGACAACGGTGTCGGCGGCGTGGACGTTGATGGCCCTGCTGGAATCGCGCAGGAGGAATGGAAGTCCGGAAACGGCCAAAAGTGTGAAAACGAGGAAAAATTTTTTGACCGTGGGCGACATTTTATCTTCCTTCGCGGAGCAATTTTTTCAGGTTTTGAGAATGAGGATGTCCTCCGGCCGCACGTTGGCGAGGATGGTCTCCTCGGAGTTATGCCCCAGGTGACGGGGATTGAGCTCCGAAATTTTTAGGCGGACCCCATTGCGCACAAAGTCGTAGTGGGCCACTTCTCCGAAGTAGGTCATGGCCATAATGTGACCTTCAAAGCAATTGCGATCAATGGCTTCGCTGCGGAGACGAATGACCTCCGGCCGCAGAGATAGGTAGACGTGGTCCCCAACCTCCGGGAGTGCCGTCTCGTCCACCGCAACCCCGAGGAGGATACCTAGGGCTGTTTCCACGGAAAGTACCTTCTCTTCCATGGAGAGAACTCTTCCCTCGACAAAATTCGTTTCCCCGACGAAGTGAGCCACAAAGCGATTTTTGGGGGTCTTATAGATTTCCAGTGGCGAACCGATCTGCTCTACGCGGCCCCGGGAGAATACGGCGATACGGTCGGCGATGGACAGAGCTTCCTTCTGGTCATGGGTTACGTAGATGGTAGTCAGCCGATGTTCCCTGCAGATTCGGCGGATTTCCAGACGCATCTCGTTGCGGAGCTGGGCGTCAAGGTTGGACAAGGGCTCGTCAAGGAGGAGGCATCGTGGGCGAATGGCCAGGGCTCGGGCAAGGGCAACTCGCTGCTGCTGCCCACCGGAGAGCTCGTTGGGTTTCCGTTTGGCGTACTGCTCCATGCGCACGCCGACGAGGGCTTCCTCCAGACGTTCCGCAACGACGGATTTAGGCAATTTTTTCTGCTGCAACCCGAAGGCCACATTCTCCGCCACGGTCATGTGGGGCCAGAGAGCGTAGCTTTGAAATACCATCCCCGCCTGGCGCCTGTGGGCGGGTAGCCGCGTTACATCCCGGTCACCGACGAGAAGGCGCCCGGAATTTGGCACGCAGAATCCGGCAATCACCCGTAGAAGTGTCGTTTTTCCGCAGCCGCTGGGTCCCAGGAGAAAAAAAAGCTCCCCCGACTCAATTTGAAGACTCACGCCGCCCAGCGCCACCACCGAACCGAATCGCTTGGTCACCCGGTCAATTGCAATTACAACCATCCGATGGTCATTTTCTTGCTTACCTTTTTGCCGGCTGTCAAGGGGTGATTTGACAAGGCGCCCATTCCGGAAATGAAGTAGGTCCCATGGTCTGGTGGCATCGCTATCGCACAGAGTGGCGCCTGGTAGGGGCATTCGTCCTGCTTTTTTTCGGGTGGTGGCTTCTGCCACATGTTTTTAAGTCACACATGCAAAGCGTATTACAAAAATTGCAGGCTCCAATCTGGTACGGCGCAGATGGCCTATATCGGGCGGCAGCATACTGGACTTTCCGTTCCCAGAGCAAGGATGAGCTGGCCCGCCGGCTGGTAGAACTTTCCCGGGAGATTGCTTGCGGAAAATTCCTCGGACAGGTGGAAAAGGGAACCAGAGCACTGGAGGAAGGTAATCCTGCGGCGGCGCCTTCCGGGGAACTGGAAAATTTTCACATCCGCCATGCCCGGGTCCTGCGGAGGGATTTGAAGGCCTGGTGGCAGGAGTTGGTTCTCTCCCGGAGAGCCGGGGAGCGCTGGGAAGAAAACATGGCAATTGTCTGTGGCGACAATCTCGTCGGACGTACATTGGCCATTTTCCCCGGCCACTGCGTCGCGCTCCTGGCGACGGATAGCCGCTTCCGCATCGTTGCCCACGCCGACCATGACCTGCGGCCCATCGTCTATGAAGGCACAGCCCAGAACGGCTTCGGGCATCCCGTGGGCCGGGTAAACCACGTTCCCTTGGACCTGCGAGCCACGGAGGACCATCCCATCACCGTCATCACTTCTTCCCTCAGTGGAACCTATCCCGACGGTGTTATCATCGGCACCGTGGAGGCCCTGGTGCCCAGCGCCGATGGAGTTTTTCAGGAGGGAACCGTGCGATTGTCTCCTTTCCTGGCCGGCATCCGGGAGGTGGCCGTGCTGGTGCCAAAAAATTCCGAAGCCGACCCGGACGTCAGATGAAAAGACGCATGCAATAGCGGATGGCTTTCCGGAGAGCCACATTATGGTGATTTCGGTTTTGCTCTCAAAGCTTCCGTAGCTCGTCGAAAATTAATTCCTCAATGACCTGCTGAACAAATTCTGGACCTGTATTTGCAGAATTTTCTGCCGTGATCCGGTCAAAGACATCCCCTCGGCTGTCAACTTTTGGCAACTTCTTTTCCCGAGCATACCAAAGATGCAGGTCAGGTTTCTGGAGGACGAACTCGGAAATTTCTCCACGCCGCAGTCCAAGAATGACTCCAAGTTGCTCCGGTAAAAAATTTTTCGGCAATTTTTCCGGGGTAAATATTTGCTCCGGGCCTACCTCGAGTCCAAGGCTCCGGGCGGCACCTTCGAAGGGCACCCCGGAGGATAGTTGTTCCACGAGCCCCTCTCGGATGTCACGGGCATGGCGAGCAAAGAGTTCCACCAATTTTTGCTGGTGGCAATGCCGCTCGACTTCATCTCTCACCACTTCAAATGGTCGTTCGGCGGCGGCCCGGCGGCCGCGGAATAGTAGCACACAGGTGCCATCCCCCGTGGCCATGGGGCCGGAAAGCGGATTTTCTTCGGAAAGATCAAAGGCCATCCGCATTATCTCCGTCGGAAACGGACCACCCACCCCCAATTCCTCCGCGGCGTAGGGTTCCAGAGACCGGATAGTTCCACCAAATTTTTTTGCGATGATGGAAATTTCTTCCACATTGAGGGTCGTTTTTCTCCATGAATTTTACAGAGGAAGGCATCGGCTCCGCCGCCTACGTCACCACTGTCCGGGAAAAAAATGCTATCTACCTGGACCCGTTCCGGTTCCACGTAGCGTTGGCTGTGAGAAGTAAAAAAACTTCGCAGGTCGTCCTCGGAAAAAGAAATGGCCGGCTTGAACGTTTCAAACCTTAGGGTAGCCTTCAGCAGTGTCCATTCGGTGAGGAGTTGGCGGGTTTGCAGCCTGGCCTCGATTGGCAGAGAAAAATCTGTTCCCGCCAGGGCGCCGGCCGTCAAATGGATGCGCCAGTCGTCCGCCAGCACTTCTGCGACGAAAGATTCTTCCCGGCCGGATTTTCTACGAAGCGACTGGGAAAATTCCCCGTAGTGTTCTCCGGAAAAAGCTCCGGATTCGTCGAGAAAGGGCGGCCTGGTTCGCACAAAATTTTCCAAGTGGGCAGCATCGGGAAATGGAACCTGCAAGCAGCGGGCCACCCAATCCCAGGCGGCTCTGGCCATCATGGCCGTCCCCAGAAAGGCACCCTCGACCCCTTCCAGGTAGAGGCCGAGGGCCGTCGCCCGTTGCAATTCTCCCACGGCCTCCGGAGAGGAAAGGTTCACTCCAAAAAACAGTCGTTTTTTTCCCCCGTGGCCAGAGCCGATGCCGGGCATGGCGCCAATTGTGAAAACGAAGGGAACGACCACGATGCACAGGAGTAACCCAAAAAACCAGCGACGATGCCGGGACAGAAATCGTTGGAGCACGGTAATCACGGACCACCGTCTACGGCTCCCGCTCGGGGAAGGCAAATATTTTTCTAAAATTCCACAGCCTAGAAACTCCTGTGAAAGGTTAGGTCACCGGCGATCCCCTTCCGTGCGCCGATGGAGCCCCGCAGGTTTCCGGAAAGTGTCCAAAGCTGGGAAATTTTCATTGCTGCCCCCGCCTCAAAGAGCCCACAGTCCCGTTTGCCGTTGCCGTTGTCCTGAATTTGTCCGCCGTCGAAGGCATTCTCAATTCCTCCGTCGAATTCATGCTCCCATGCAATGCCGGCAAAAAAATGGGGAACTTTTTCCGCCACGTCCTGCCGGTGATAGCGAAAGTTGAGCCGTCCCCTCAGGGAATCGACGGCGGCAAAGCGTGTCTTCGTTCCGATGACCGTTTCCGCGGAAGAGCTGTCCTGGTGGTTCCAGATAAATTTGCAGTGAAGTTCACAGGCGGCTGCGGGAGAAATGGTTCGTCCATAGCCAACCGTGGCCAATGCGCCGCAGGAGGCGAATTTTCCCCAGTAGTCGTCGTCCTCGGATTTTCCGCCGCCCTGGCGGATTAAAAATCCGGCGATGGCGCCGCCGGTAAATTTTTCGCTGCAGAAGAGGTTAATTCCATGGTCATAAATTTTTCCGTCGGCGTTTTCCGCTCCGTCTACTTTATAGTTTCCCGCGGAACTTTCCAGGGCACATCCAACGAGCAACCTTCCACCCCTATTTTCTACGCTGTGCATACCTCCCAGAACAAAAGAGCAGCCCCTGTAGTCGATGGAGCATGGGGATAGGTTGCCCCCTCGAATCGAAGAAAAAAGGAGAAATGCGGGGGTCGGGGGGCTATCCATCCATCCGTCGACGGTGCTTTCCACGTGGTCGCCGCTAAAATTTACCGCGGTGGTCCGCGCCGCAATGCCCCTATTCCCATTGGAGAACGGAAAGAAAAAATGATAGATCGTCTCCTCGGAAACGTCATCTAGCCAATCCATGGAGAAAGTCGAAAGCGTTTCATCATCGTCACCTAGGAAAAATTTCAGGAACAGGGGTTCGAAAATTTTTGCCATGAAATTTTCTTGTTCTTCATCCCATCTTTTTAGTACGGCATCTCCCCAATCATAGCGATATGTAATATTTCCTAAGTTATGCACATTAAATTGGAGCACCTCAATTATCGGCTTCCTCTTGAAGACTAAGTTCGATATATAAATTTTTGAATCTAAAAACATGGAATAGTTTTAGGTATCACTTTAACGTGATGATTTCCATCATAGGCATATTGAATGTCAAGCTCGTCGAGACATAATTCGCCAAAAGAATTTACCACTGTACCGGCAGCGGAAATCATAGTATCGCCGGCTCGCCGAAGCGTTCCGAAGTTTCCCATGGAACCCTCGGTCATGTGAAGGTGGTCCCTATGGATATCCGGCAGCGCCGTCCTTGGAAAATTATTCTTTAGTTCTTCCGGTATATTGTACACTATTACTCTATCAATGTAGTCGTTAGCAACAATAGCGTCACCGTTTACCTGCGATGGGAGTACTAGGCTGAAAACCATCGCCATTCCGCCGAACACTAAACTGCTACATCCAATTAGACACCGAAGCCTAGATTTTCGGAGAAAGTTTTCGCCCTGCCTGTCCATTCTATTCAAACCGCCGCCGCGACTTCATTGTAAAAATTTTTAAAAAGAATGCAAGGCTTTAGCGAAAAATCTAACGGACCCGGGGAAATCTTTCCCTGGGTCAGACGCCGCCTCCCGTGAGGGACAAGAATTCCGTTGCCAATCGGGGAATGTCACTCTTTTTTCCCGTCCCGTGGCCGTACTCGAAGAACTTTACCAGGAGGTAATTTTAGAGCATAGCCGGAATCCCCGCAACTTTGGACCGCTGGAAAATGCCGATAGGACGGCGGTAGGGTACAACGCCTCCTGCGGCGATGATATCCAGGTACACCTGAAATTTTCCGGAGATTGGCTATCTTCCGTTCATTTCACCGGGGAGGGCTGTGCCATTTCCAAGGCGTCCGCATCCCTCATGGTCGGTGCCGTCGAAGGGTTGAAAATTTCTACGGCAAGGATCTTCGTCAGGCACGTCATCGACGTAATTTCCGGACGAAACACGGAGCCGGTCACGGAAGAAAGTCTCGGCTCCTGCGCCGTTCTCCTCGGTGTTCGCCGCTTTCCCATGCGCATCAAGTGTGCCACCCTGGCTTGGCATGCCCTCGAAACGGCTCTGAAAGAAAATAATACTTGACCTGATTCGGTCCGGAAACCAGACTGATCCGGTTGGAGGTTGGCGCATGGCGGGGAGTGTTGGTGGGAAAAAATTTTTAATTTCTGTTTTCATTCAGGGAGGGAAATGGACCAATGAGAGTGTTAAGTGTCTGGAAAAAATGGGCTTTTCCCAGGAAATATCCATTGGCGGGAATCTTCATCCAATACCGGAACACGTATTTGCAAAGTACGATGGCGGAAAGAACTTGGAAAAAACTCGAGATGAAATTCTCGACAAAGTGGAGAGAACCATAAAAAAAGGCTCCGGGACGAAGGTCTATGTGGTGATAACGGATGACCTAGTTCCCCTTCTCATCGGGGACGGTAGCACCTAGGTGCCGGAACGTTGTTCTGCCGGTCCCGTTGGGAAATTTTCGCGGAATTGCCGGATTTCGACAACGACCGGTGACGATCTTTCTGAAAAATGTTTCAACGCAAATCGCAAGATTATCGTCAAGTTAGTCCGCCAGGATTTCCGTGCAGATGGCAGAAAATGCGGCTCGCGGCGAGCGAAACCGCAAAACCGACTAATATTCCAAGTTGCCGCCAGCGTGTAGATTTATTTTGCAATTCCCTGTGAGGCCATTAAACTCCTATCTATGGACGTGGGCTCAAATCCTATCTTGGCACGGCAATTTATGCTCACCGCGGAGAGGGCGTCTTCCCATGCAAAAGAAGAAGCAATTTCAGTGATGACAACCGTACCGACTATTGGCTTTCAGTATCTTGCTAATCTAGGGCGTGAATGCGTAGAAAATGGTTTCAAATGCGGAATATGCATGGTGCTATTGAAATCTCCGAAAATTTTCGTTGCGCTATTAGCGATAACAGTGGGAGGAGCCCTTTCATTGCTTGGAAGTTTGCCCTCATGGATAATATTTTTATCATGCAGTAGAAATTCAAATCATGCTTCGCTAGAATTCATGAAACAAGCCATGACTGAAATAGACAATGCCATAGATGAAAGTAGAAATAAAAACAATGATCTAGCATGTGTGCTGGAAGATTGCAAAGATTTTATAGTGACAGCTGAGGATGCTAATTTAGTTTTTAGCAATCTAACCAACATAGAAGAATTGGAAAATTTTATAACCAGTAAGAACCCTAGCTTTTCCCAATTATAACAAGGCTCTAACTATTCCACTAATTAAAATCAATCGGGAAACTAATTCCCAGGAAATTGTGATCCCCGGCACCGCTTCCAATGCCTCCGATGCAGTTCTTGTGGTGCGCGGAATGAATTTCATTGACGGCGGCGGAAAATTTTCCCATTCATTGCTCCGTAATCGAACGAAAGGCCATGGAAGTGCTTGGGAAATCGCCGCCGCTGGGAATCACAGAAGTTATTGATGAGCAACATTTAAAGGGAACGCTTCCGTCTGGAAATCGAAGTGTTCTGTGGCAGGTTGGAACCGACCGCGGCGTGTCCTTTGGAAAAATGTTTTGTCTAACAATCTTGGATTCGTTACTATTCCCCTTCATTGCTTTTTGGAAATTTTGCTTTGGAGGGGAGAATCCAACCTACTCCTGGACGCTTCTGCGGGCCGCCATTGGCAAAATTTTGGACAAAGAGCAAAAAAATTTACCGCCGAATTCGAACGTGAGTCCCGAAGGCGAAAAATTGCCCGAGGTTAGTGCGCCCGAGAATATTGGCATTCCATCCGACGTCGAAAATGAGGGAACTGTGTCCGGTGACACCGAAAGGGAAGTGCCGTCTCCGGCCGAGCCCGCCGCCCCAAGCTTAAAGCCAAAAACAACGGAGGAAAACCTCCCTCCGGGTTTCTTTCCAAAGGAACGACTAGACGAGCTGGCACTGGATTCGTTTACGCAGGATGCGAGGACGGGAGGGTTCCGTTCTGCCCTCGCGAGTCGAAATTTAGAAATATTAGATTGTGGCAATGGAAATGGAACAGCAAGCTGTCTCTTTGCCAGTACTCTTTTTGCGCTAGGAATAAGTAAAGAAATAGAGCCGTCCAGGGATGAGTGCTTGCAGCTTCGGAAGGCACTCGCCTGCTCCATGTTTGCATACGCCAAAAAAGTAGTAATTGGTGCGCAAAATTTGCCACAAAAAGAAAGAGGATTATTGGAACAGGCCTGCGATTATCTTCTTATTTCCATGGGCATCAATCCGACGGATTATCCGGAAGCTAATTATCCGGCGACTGAAGATTTTCCTAAGGATATGGAGTCGGCGAAGGGAGTTTTGCCGTCTAAACTTCTCCGAGAATTTGAAAAAAGCATAGAAGTCAAAATTGCGGCGAAAGATTCTGATTTTGTCGAAACATTCGATTTTTTAAAAGAGAAAGAATACAATTATGCTGTGCATTTTTTATTTCAAGTAATTGAGGTTGATAGTAACGGAGAAGAGAAAGTGAGATATTACATTAAACTTCAAAAGGAAGACCGAGTTAATGACATTCGTGAAAAATACTTAGGGGAACCGTATTCCTACAGTAACGAACAAGTTGAAGAACTTGTAAGAGAGGCTAAACAAGCATTTTCCGATGTGCAAAGCGGGAATATTCCAGTAAGCGAGAGAAATAAATATAATATACTAAGTGACTTTTACTGGAATAGAATGGAAAATAGAAAAGAAGAAATTGAGGTTGCCAATACACTTTTTGAAGGCGCCAAAGAGATGCAAGATGATAACCTAAATAAAACCTTTGCCTATGTAAACGCCCTTGCCTCTCTTTTTGGAATTGATCCGCCGCTTGAGGACACAAGGTTTTACGAACTTTCCACCGGTATGACTGGGAAATATGGAGAAAAAGCATTCGAATTTAAGCTTGAATCCAAAAAAAATTCCGCTCTCTCCATAATGCTTCACTATGCCTCCTTTACTACGGGAGCGCTTGGAGGGGCTGGCGACACCTATGACTGCTTCTTTTTGGCTCGTTATTTGCAGAAGGATATCCTTCTATTTGATTACGTGACCAATGGTCTCCATCGCTTTCCCGCCAGCGACGATCCTAGCCATAGATTTGGGGAATCAGGATTCGTTACATTGAACTATGTTAGTGGGCACTACCAGGCTGTTATTGATTCTAGGAAAAAGGCCACGCCCTAGGCGATGGGGGCTACGGCGTGGTCCTTGCCACTTATGCCCGAAACCCACATCCACGCTGAAATTTCGCTAAATGCTTGCCGTGGGGATCATTCGTTGGAAAATCGACCCATGGAGTCTCCGTGTCTCATCTATGGAACTGTCCTGCTGCTAGGCTATCTGTTGGGCGCCATCCCATTTGGATTTCTCGTCGCGAAGGCCAAAGGCGTTAATATTTTGAAGGTCGGCAGCGGCAATGTCGGCGCTACCAACGTGCGAAGGACCGTGGGTCGCCGAGCTGGTCTATGCGTTTTTTTTCTCGACGCAGCGAAGGGAATTTTGGCGGCATCCCTACCCGATTGGCATTGGATCTTTGGCCGAGTTTCGGGGAACACCCTCCCACTGGCCATGGTCGGACTTCTGGGAGCGGTTATTGGTCATAGTTTTTCTATTTTTCTCAAATTTCGCGGAGGCAAGGGGGTTTCCGTTGTCGTCGGTGGAATTTTTGCAGCAATGCCAAATTTGCTCATTCTCGGGGCAATCACCTGGGTTGCCGTCTTTTCCACGACCCGTTTCGTGTCCCTGGCATCCCTTTGCTTCTGCCTGACACTGCCCCTCTGTTCCTACGTTTTCGCGTATCCACCAGCCGCCAACGGCCTCGTCCTCGCCATGGTAATCATCGTCTTCATTCGTCACCTGCCCAATATCCGGAGGCTCCTGAATGGAACGGAGTATCGCTTTGACCTCGAGCGCTATCCGACTCCGACGGACGGAAAGGAATGACCGATGGATGGTCCCGTGATTTTTGGGGAAATGGACCGGCTACTGCGGGACATCGTTCGGCGAGCCGTCGATTCCCGAGCATCGGACATCCACATAGAACCATTCGAAGGGAAAACTCTAATTCGTTTCCGCATCGACGGTCACCTCATGGAGCACCGCACTCTAGAACCGGAAATTCATCCGGCGCTCCTTCTGCGGCTAAAAATTTTGTCCGGCATGGCCGTGGATCGGAGTCAACTTCCCCAGGACGGCAAGTGGACCTGGGAGGAAGGAGCCGACGTTCGGGATATCCGCGTTTCCCTCATCCCATTTTTGCGGGGAGAAGGGGCCGTGCTCCGCATTTTGATGGGCTTTGCGACGTTGCCAAATTTGCTAACACTCGGATTCGATGCGGGTACGGCAGCCGCCCTTGGAGCAACGGTGCGGGGGCCCGATGGGCTACTCCTTTTGGCGGGACCAACGGGCTGCGGAAAGTCCACCACCATCCACTGCCTGCTCCAGGGAGTAAATGATGGTACGCGGAAGATAATTGCCGTGGAGGATCCCGTCGAGTACACCGCCGATGGAATTCAATCCGTTCCGGTGAACGTGGCCCGGGGATTGGGATTTGCCGATGCGCTGCGGGCGGTTCTGCGTCAGTCTCCGGACGTGCTTTTCATCGGAGAAATTCGCGACGAGGAAACGGCGGCCATTGCGATCCAGGCATCCCTGACGGGGCACTTCGTCTGCAGCACACTCCACTGCAGAGATTTTTCCGGAGCCATCGCCCGACTGCGACAACTAAACATTCCCCTACATCTTATCGCCACAACTCTGCGAGGTATTCTTTCCCAGAGACTTGCTCGAAAACTGTGCAATCACTGCAAATTACCCCGCGTCACGCCCCACCCCATGGCTCACCGTTTTTCCATCCCGGAAAATGTCCAATCCTTCTGCGCCATTGGCTGTAACCGCTGCATGGGTCAGGGATATTTTGGGCAAACGGTGATCTACGAATGGCTGTCCCTCCAGGAACCGGTGCAGCCTGAGAACTTTATGGCCACGCTCCGGAGCAAGGTGGCCGTGACGTTTGCGCATTGCGCACGGAAAAAAATTTCCGTCGGAGAAATTTCTCCCGAGGAAGCCTACCTTGCGGGGGAAGGCATTACTTCTTTTTGATGCTTCGTGGCGTAGCATTTTCCATTTTCCGGAATCGGGGCAAAGGGCACTGTGTTTTTGTGCGTGCGACCGGTGAATTTCCCCATAGGGTTCCTCCCAATGCGGTTACGGGATGATTTTTGCCGTGCGCGCCGGCTGCGCCGGCTGTGGCTTTCGGTGATGGTTATGTTGTCGCTGTGTATTCTTTTGGGGATCAATGGTCTGGCCGCAAAATTTCATCGTCGGTTCGGTTCTTCCTCCCGCACTACCCCATCCAAGGAATGCATCGCACAGGCCCGGTCCCTGGGAGAATCGCTGCAGCTGTACGTTGTCTACGACGACGCCGATGGTTTTGAGGACGCAACTTCCCTTAGGACAGCGCTGCAAATATTTCTGGAAAATACTCGGACAAGCTTTTCCGCCGCCGGCGTCCCCTTCGACTACGATTTTCTTCACCGACTACGCCATGGAGCCCGACTGGAGCAGTGGTTTGCCTCCGCTTTTCCAAAAATTCCTCCGACCAGCGGCATCTTTCTACGCTCCGGGAATCGCATCCAGGGGGTCCCAGCGTCCGCCTGCTACGTGCTTCGGAACGGAGAAGTGCGGGGGTTTTCCCTCGGTCCTGCCTTGCTGGAGGCTCTCCGAGCCATCTCCGACCCAATCCCGCCGACAGTTTATTTCCTACGGAACCACGGAGAACGGTCTCTTCAGCAGCGCTATTCCGACGGAGGACTGGCCCGCCTGCGGCAGTGGATCGAGCGGCAGGGATGGCGGGCGGAGCCGCTGGACGGAGATGGCCTAGAAAAAGTAGATAGTGCCCACGGATTTTTAGCAATCATAGATCCTCGATTGCCCCTTCGACCCCGGGAGCAGGTGGCCTTGCAAAATTTTTTCGAAGAAAGGGGCGGCAGGGTGCTTCTCGTCCTCACGCCGGAAAGTCATGGTGGGCTGGCAGATTTTCTTTTCCACTGGAATGTGCTAGCCGAGGATGCTTTGAAAATCGCCACTTCTTCGGACGGCGACGATGATATCTCAATTTGCCACTTTGCCCGGGAAGATTTTCTGCAGTCGCTAATCGACTATCAAATGCCCGTGCACTTTGCTTCCGTGCGGCCTATCCGGGAGGATATTGGAGGGCCGGGGGGGGCGGCACTGCGAGTTACCTCGCTCATGGAAACGACGGCCACGACCCTTTCTCCGCCCTTTTCCATTGCCGTTGCCGTTCAAAAAAAAATGGACACCTCTGCTCCCATCGACCAAAATCCGTGGAAAATGGCCATTATTGGTGGGGATTTTCTCTCCAATCGCCTCTTCTCGCTCCCCGGGAATCAACTTCTCTTTCAGCAGCTCGCATTTTATTTACTGGATAGAAAAATTTCTTCGCCACTTCCCCCAATTGATGAGTTTCAACTTCACCTGTCAAAGTCGGAAATGGGAGCCATTGCGCGAACCATTTTATTTGCCACATTGCTATTCCCATCGATGCTCGGACTTTTCCATTTTCTACGCCGAAAATTTTAGATTCTTGCTTCCCCACAATGTAGTGGGAATTTTTCAGGAAAGTCGAAGTATCATGACCCGGGGAAAGTTTTTTTAATTTTTCTTGCTCGGAAGTCCGACATTATTCTCCTGGACGCGATGAAAGGAAAATCTACGGAACGTCCCCTTGTTTTGACCGGCCTGCAGCCGAGTGCTGGAGTGCAACTCGGAAATTTTCTCGGAGCAATTCGCTCCTGGGTCTCTCTGCAGGAGTCCATGGAGTGCTTGTTTTTCCTCGCTGACATGCACGCAATTACGGTACCGCAGGAGCCGGATCAGCTGCGGACTAATACCCTGGACTGTGTCGCCATGTACTTGGCTTGCGGCATAGATCCAGAAAAATCCCAAATTTTCATTCAATCCCAGGTCTTTGGCCACGCGGAGTTGGCGTGGATTCTTGCCTGTTCCACGGCCATTGGTCAGCTGGAACGCATGACCCAGTTCAAAGATAAGTCCGCTCGAAAGGAGAGCGAATCCGTTGGTGCCGGGCTCCTCTACTATCCGCTCCTCATGGCCGCGGACATCCTTCTCTACGACGCGGACTACGTTCCGACCGGGGAAGATCAGAAGCAGCACGTGGAGCTGACACGGGACGTTGCAGAGCACTTCAATCGCCGCTACTCTCCGACATTTACCGTCCCGAAACCCCTCATCTCCAATGCCTGTGCCCGGGTAATGTCCCTGCAGAATCCCTTTGCAAAGATGTCGAAGTCGGATCCCAATCCATTGGGAGTGGTTTTTTTAACCGATTCCGATGCGCAAATTCAAAAAAAATTCCGCTCGGCCGTGACCGATTCGGGTCGAGAGGTACGTGCGTTGCCGGAAAAACCAGGCATCTGCAATTTACTTGAGATTTTGTGTGGTCTGACCGGAGAGCCCGTGGAAGAGTTGGAAGTACACTATGCCTCCGCTTCCTATGCAGAATTCAAAGGAGCCGTGGCCGCGGCTGCCGTGGCTACAATCGGACCAATTCGGGAAAAATTTTTCGAGTTGCGTCAGAAAAAGGATTTTCTCCTCGCCGTTCTGGAGCGGGGCCGGAAAACCGCGCAGGAGCAAGCGCTGTCCACTCTTTCGAAGGTGTACCGGAAAGTTGGATTTTTGGAAAAGTAACCTCGGGGACACCAAGGTCACCGGGACATCCGAGGATGTCGCTACAAACCATCCCCCAAAGAACAAATATGGAAAAAATTCGAGACGGGAGGACGTTTCATCCTTCGTCCACAGACTACTCCTTGGCTTTCTTGCTGCGCAAAAAATTAGTGAACTTAATCACCTTTTCCTTGCGGCGGCGACGGGCACAGGGCTTCTCAAAATAACGCTTTGCTTTCGCGTCCTGTAAAATGTTCTCGCGGTCGAGCCGCTTTTTCAGCCGGCGCAGCGCCTTGTCCACGCCCTCGCCCTTTCGCAATTCAACTCCTATAATCGGCATTCTCCATTCACCCCCTCTCACCATCAAATTCCACAATCCGTTCTCTAGAGTCAAGGGAAATTCTCCCGGTCGTGGACGAAATGCGGAGCTTTTCTCCGGCAGAAAAACTTGACTCGTGGATGCTCGGCGGCTGACTGTCCTCCCGTCCATGAAAAATGCAGAATTGGGAATCATGCGCCACTCGGCGGCCCATGTGCTTGCGGCTGCAGTTCTCCGGCTTTTCCCGGAAACAAAGTTTGACATTGGTCCTTCAACGGAAACGGGGTTCTACTATGACTTTGACGGAGACCATTCTTTTACCAGTGAGAATCTTGTGGCCATCGAAGGAGAAATGGACCGCATCATCGGTGAAAACCTTCCCATCATCCGCCGGGATGTAACCCGCAAAGAAGCGGAAGAAATTTTCCTAGAGATCGGACAGCACTATAAATTAGAACGGCTTGCCGACATTCCCAGCGGAGAAGTCATCTCCATCTACACCGTCGGCGACTTCGTGGATCTATGTCGGGGCCCCCATCTCCCGTCCACCGGAGCCATTGGAGCCGTTCGACTGCTGAGCATCGCCGGGGCCTATTACCGCGGCGACGAGGGCAATCGGCAGCTGCAGCGCATCTATGGAACGGCCTTTGGGACGAAAAAGGAATTGGACGAGTACCTCAATGGCGTGGAGGAGGCGAAGCGGCGGGACCATCGACGGCTAGGCAAAGATTTGCAGCTATTTACCGTCGACAACGACGTTGGCCAGGGGCTTGTCCTCTGGCTGCCTCGGGGAACGATCCTGCGCATGGAGTTGCAAAATTTCATCGCGAAGGAACTTCGGAAACAGGGTTACCAGCAAGTTATGACGCCCCATGTGGCTCGGCTGGAACTTTTCCGCATTTCCGGTCACTTCCCCTACTACCGGGATTCCCAGTTCGAACCCATTCCAGATCGGGAAAATTTAGACAGGAATCTTACCTATGGGGAATTGTCGGCTGCCCTGGAATCCGGTGGCTGTGGTGGCTTCCTCATCAAACCCATGAACTGTCCGGGGCACATTAAGATCTACGCCAACACGCCAAAGTCCTACCGCGACCTCCCCT
Source organism: Puniceicoccales bacterium (assembly GCA_031290195.1). Taxonomy (GTDB): domain Bacteria; phylum Verrucomicrobiota; class Verrucomicrobiia; order Opitutales; family JAIRLM01; genus JAITOA01. The sequence goes on from JAITOA010000044.1 coordinate 41,972, forward strand.
ACAGGTTGGCGGAATTCGGGACCGTCTACCGCTGGGAACAATCCGGGGAACTGAATGGCATGACGCGGGTCAGAGGGTTTACCCAGGACGATGCCCACATTTTTTGTACCGAGGAACAATTGGAGACCGAAATTTTAGGTTGCATTTCCCTGGTCCAGAAAGTCCTCACGACGATGGCTCTGAGGGATTGCCGCGTCCGAATGGGTCTAAGGGACCCCAGTTCCAACAAGTACATCGGTGACGAAGAAATTTGGGAGAAGTCAGAAAACGCCCTGCGACGGGCGGTGAAACGGCTTGGAATGGTTCACGTGGAAGAAGTAGGAGAAGCGGCCTTCTACGGTCCCAAGATCGACTTCGTAACGAAGGACGTGCTGGGGCGTGAGTGGCAATTGGGCACAGTTCAGGTGGATTATAACCTTCCGGAGCGCTTTCATTTAAATTACATCGGTGCCGACAATCAGCCCCATGTTCCGGTCCTCATCCACCGGGCTCCCTTCGGTTCCTTGGAGCGCTTCTGCGGAGTGCTCATCGAACACTTCGGAGGGGACTTTCCCCTCTGGCTTGCCCCGGAACAGGTCCGCCTGCTGCCGGTGGGTGATGGGCAGCTCCCCTACGCCAAAGAAGTGGAAAATTTGCTCCTAGAAAGGGACATTCGCGCCACCGTGGACAGTCATTCGGACAAGCTCGGTGCCAAAATTCGCCGGGCGGAGATAGACAGGGTGCCCTACGCGGCGATCATTGGTGCCAAGGAGCAGGGCAGCCTCGGGGTTTCCATCCGTTCCAGAATTCGCAAGGACCACGAAGGCGACCACTCCGCCGCCGGCTTTGTGGAGTTGCTCGTGGAGGATATTCGTACCCATAGACTTCCGGACGCACTTCTCTGATGGAAGCGAAAAAGTTATTCCCATTCGATGAAGTTTGCCGGCTGCGGGAAAGTTGGCGGGCGGAGGGGCACCGCGTTGCGTTGACAAACGGCTGCTTTGATTTGCTTCATCCCGGTCATCTTTTTCTCCTGGAACAGGCAGCACAATTTGGTCAGCGACTTATTGTCGCGCTGAATTCCGATGGCAGCGTACGGACGTTGAAGGGTGCTGGACGACCCATTCTCCACGAGTACTTGCGCGCCTACTCTCTCTCCGCCGTTCGGTGGGTGGATGCCGTTTTCCTCTTTGATGGCACTCGGGCCGTTGAAGAAATTCGCCGGTTGAAGCCCGACGTCTATGTGCGGGCGGCGGACCGCACCGTCACTGACCTGGATTCCCGGGAACTGCGGGCCCTGGGAGAGGTCAATGCCACCATCGAATTCGTAGAATTTTTCCCTAATTTGAGTACCACGGCCATCGTCAGGGAAGTTCGCGGGAGGCCATCCCCCGGAGGGAGTTCCCTCCCCCCAGTTGCCCTTCGATGGCCTCCACCCGGCGAAAAAGTTCTGGGATGCGCCGCCGCAGGACAAAAAAACGATTAGCTTCCCCAATGGGCATGGCCGGCGTACCGCGGACAACGGTATCGTCGGCCACATCCGAGGAGACCCCTCCCTGGGCAGCCACCCTAACCCTGGATCCAACGGTCAGATGGCCGGCGACGCCAGCCTGTCCGGCAAGTACGACCCATTCGCCGATTTTTGTGCTTCCTGCAATGCCCACCTGCGCCACAAGAAGAGAATTCTGCCCAATCTCAACGTTGTGGGCAATCTGCACCAGATTGTCGATCTTCGTTCCTTTTCCAATGCGTGTCATAGCAAAACGAGCCCTGTCGACGCAGCTGTTGGCACCAATTTCAACGTCTTCTTCGATGATGACTCCGCCGATGTGGGGTAATTTTCGATGCCCATCTGCCTCCGGGGAGTAACCGTAGCCATCACTGCCCAAAACGGCACCGCTATGAATAATGGACCGTGCGCCGACGGTGCAATCGCAGTAGAGAGTCACACGCGGATGAAACCGAACACCCTCTCCAACGGTGCAGCGGGGTCCAATGGTGCAGTGGGAACCGATGGTGCAGCTAGGGCCGACGGTCACTTCCTCTCCAAGGACGCAGAAGGGCCCGATGGAGGAGGTTGGGTGGATATTTGCCGTTGCCGCGACGATGGCCGTCGGATGCACCCCGGAGGGGAGAGAAATTTTCCGATCCCCTTCGACGGCGGCGCAGAGTTTTCCGAGGGCCATGGATGGGTCAGGTAGAAAAAAATAGGCAACTCCTTCCGGAGGTTCTCCGGAAAAATTTTGGGGAAGGAGCAAAATGGAGGCCCTGGAATGCGATACAAGGGACGCATATTTGCCGTTGCTCAAAAAGGAAAGGTCACCCAGATTCGCCGACTCCAGCGAGGAGATGCCCGTGATCGCAGCCCAGCACCGACCCTTCACGATTTCCGGAGATAGCAACTTTTCCAGCTCCTCCTGGTCATAGCGCATGGGTCATCGTCTAGGCGGCAACGCAGCTCCCGGCAAGGATAATATCTCCCAGATTTCAATGGATGGGGCAGGCTCCGGAGAGTTTTTTCAGAGCGAAAAAATTTATGTTGCTAAAGATTTTGGCAATTTATAAAATTCTTTGTGTGCAGTGTTCCACCAGTTCAACCCGTTTCCACAGGAGCTCCCAGTGTACCCGCTCCTGAAATTCCAAGAAGCGATAGTTCAGTGACAGGCACTCCATCCACCCCCAGCTCTGATGGTGCAGGAATTACCAATGAAGGTAAAAGTGCAAATGAAAATGGAGCAGTGGAAAAAGATAAAATTAAAGCCGCGCTAAAAGCTCTTGGCATGGAGCAATATGCCATTGACATCGTAATCGATGAATACATCGGGAAAAATGGAGATAAGGGATGCGCGTTTTTTTTAGGTGGAAATTTTTCCCTTATCTTACCGAGCACCGAAAATGCTGGGGAAAATTTTGAAAAAGTCGAAATAATTCGAATTCTCGCCAATGGCAAAGAGATACTTTTTGCCAAAAATGGGAGTTTCAATATTTGTGAAAGATATGGAAAGAAAAAAGCGTCGGCGGGCCATTCTCCGAGACTGACCATTCTGCATACGGACGGGAGCACGACCGAAAAAATCTATGCATCCTCGCTATGCAATTCGGTCACTCCATGGAAATGTATCCTGGAATCCGTCCTTGACATCGGGAGCAAGGTCGTCATCGGCGTAGCCACGGCCGTTTTGGTGAAAATCGCTGTCCTATCTATGGGATGGCTAATCTTCGCATTTCTTCTTCTTATCGCCGTCAGCGCCGGCGCCAAATTAATTAGTAAGTACTTTTTCGATGGGGCGCTGGCGTAGGTCCTGGGGTTCAGAGCGGACATTCCAATAGCCCCAGCCGCTAAAAAACAGCAAATTCGCGGAGAATTTTTGACAAATTTTGAGAATGCGATTGACGCCCCCTTTCGTTCCTATTTATGGATCTTCGCCATGCCGAGGGAACACGTAATCATTGAATGCACCGAAGCCAAGGCGGAGGGAAAGCCAGTCTCCCGCTACATGACAACGCGCAATAAAAAATTGCAAACGGAGAAGGTGGAAAAAAAGAAGTACAATAAGTTTCTCCGCCGACATACGCTGCACAGGGAAATTAAGGGCTAGGCCCGTCCATTTCTTCTCGGAGGGAGCGCCCCATGAGGGCAGACCGAATATCTTCCGGTGGTCTGTCTTCGTAGAGGATGCCGTAGATCCCTCCGAGGACGGGAGCAGGAATTTTCTTTCTCCGGCAAAGCTCGTGGAAGCCCTTTGTTGCTCCGTAGCCTTCGACGGTCAGCTTTCCATCCGAAAGGATGGCCTCCGGTTTTTCTCCACGGGCAATGCGTTCTCCAAAGGTACGATTGCGACTCCACCGGCCATTCCCCGTTGCGATGAGATCTCCCAGCCCACTTAGTCCATAGAAAGTTTCCCGCTGCCCTCCAAGGGAGACCCCAATTCGGGCCAGTTCTGCCACCATTCGAGTGAGAAGTGCCGCCCATCCATTGTCACTTCCTGCAAACTTTTCCGCGATACCGAGGCCAATGGCATAGGGATTTTTAAGTGCTCCACCCAGCTCAACTCCAGTCACATCGGCCGTTCTGTAGACGCGGAAGGACGGGGAACTAATCCAGGCTTGTAGACGGCAAGCACGTTCTCGGTCCATGGCCGTGGCAATGACGGCGGCGGTTGGTTTTCCCAGGGCCACGTCGCCTGCATGGGTTGGACCGGACAAAACCCCAATCTCAAACTGCGGAAGTAAACTTTGAATGGCAACCGTTGGAAATTGCAGGGACTCCGGGACAAGTCCCTTGCAGAGGGTAATCAGCGGTGGTAAGCGGGAAAATCCCAGCGTTGCTTCCCGAATGCGTCGGCAAAATTCCAGTACTCCCGCTGTGGCGCAGGCGAGGAAGACAGCATCGGAGGAAAGCAAGGCGGCAAAGGAAGAGTCCGTTCGTAAATTTTTCGGGAAAGAAAATCCCGGAAAATGGATCGAATTTTCCCGCGCGGCGTCCATCGCATCCGCCTGGGTAGGCGTCCGCGGCACAAGAACCACGTCGTGCCCCCTAGATGCCAGGTGCAGACCCAGTGCTGTTCCCCAGGCACCGGCCCCCAGGATAGTGAATTTTGCCATTTTTTTGTCCTCGCCTATCCCTCTATATTGGTACCACCTCTACCAGTAGTTGTGACCTTTCAGACCCGCAAGCGCCTATTTTGTCGACGGAAATCCAACGCTGCCAACGCGCTGCTTTCGAATCGCTTTGGGAAAAATGATGTCCACCCTAGGGTCCGAAGGACATTCCGAGTCGTTCTGATTGTTGCCATCGCCCTAGTCATCATTCGTGCTACCGTTCTCACTATCAGGGGTATGGGAATCTTTGCTCCGTAGAATATTCGCTGAACCCTTTCCTGCGGAGGAACCGTCTCCGTCGAAGAGCAAAAAAACGGCTGCGGTGGTGGGCCGATCCATGCAAATTTGCTGGAAAATCTCGCAAATGCCACGGCAGTTCCCTAGCAACGGGCCGTGAAAAATTATCTGGCCGTGCTGGCCGATGTTTTGGAGCGCGGAGAACAATGCTGCGACCGCACGGGCGTTGGGACCCGTAATCTCTTCGGTGCTCAGCTACGCTTCGATCTGACCGCCGGGTTTCCCCTTATGACGACGAAAAGGATCCACTGGAAATCGGTTGTCCATGAATTGCTTTGGTTTCTCCGTGGGTCCACCAATGTTCGCTATCTGCAGGAAAACGGCGTGCGCATCTGGAACGAGTGGGCCGACGAAAATGGCGAATTGGGTCCCGTCTACGGCAAGCAATGGAGGCGGTGGCAAACGGTCGACGGCCGGGAAGTGGACCAAATTGCCCAGCTAATTCAAAATTTAAAGGCAAATCCTTTTAGTCGTCGACACTTAATATCTGCTTGGAACGTGGGAGAAATTGGGCAAATGGCCCTGCCGCCTTGCCATTGTTTTTTCCAATTTCACGTCTCCTCCTCCGGGGATCTCCGCTGCCAACTCTATCAGCGTAGCGCCGACATGTTCCTCGGCGTACCTTTTAACGTCGCCAGCTACTCCCTCATCACCCATATGGTTGCCCATATCTGCGGATTGCGCGCCAAGGAATTCATCCACACGCTCGGAGACTACCACATCTACAATAGCCATTTGGAACAGGTCCGAGAGCAGCTGGACAGGGAGCCGCGGAACCTTCCAAGTTTGAAAATTGTCCAAAACCGCCAAGACATCGATGACTTTTGCTTCGATGACTTTGAACTTTCCGGCTACAATCCCCACGGCGCCATTGCTGCTAGGGTCGCCGTGTAATTTTTTTCCTACGAATTTTTCCGCAGGGAAATGGCAAGTTCCTTCAGCTGCTGCTCCGTTGCCGACGATGGAGACTGTACCATCAGGTCCATGCCTTTCTGAGTTTTCGGAAATGCAATGACATCACGGATGGAGGTGGTTCCACAGAGCATGGCCACGAGTCGGTCGAGGCCGAGGGCGATGCCGCCGTGGGGTGGTGCTCCATAGCGAAAGGCCCGTAGCATGTATCCGAAGCGGCTCTCAGTAATTTCCGGTGAAATTTTAAGCAAATTTTCAAAAATTTTCCGCTGTAGTTCCGGAGAATGGATCCGAATGCTGCCGCCGCCCAATTCCACGCCGTTCATGACGATATCGTAGTGCTGCCCGCGGACGGCCATCGGATCTTTTTCTAGGAGAGGGATGTCTCCGGGAATGGGGGCCGTGAACGGGTGATGGGTTGCCACGTGTCGACCTTGCTCTTCGTCGTAGGTCAGCAGAGGAAAATCAACGACCCAAAGCAGATTGAACTGATCCCATGGAAGTTGCAAAGTTCCCCGTGACCGGAGAAGTTCGAGGCAGTCCAGGCGGACCCTTCCCAAAATTTTACAGGATTTTTCCCAGGGTCCGGCTGAAAAAAACAGAATATCGCCTTCTTTGGGGGAAATGTTTCGATCTAACTCTTGCCGCTCTTCCTCGGAAAAAAATTTTAAAATGGGAGATTTCCACTGGCCATTCTCCACCTTCAAATAGGCAAGACCCTTTGCTCCGACGGAACGAGCTCCTTCCTCTAGACCGCGTAGCTCACCCTGGGTAATATTTGCCAAACCCCTTCCGTTAAAAATTTTAACAACCCCACCTCCGGCTACAGCAGCGGCGAAAACTCCAAAGGTGGAATTTCTAAAAATTTCCGAAACGTCCGCCAATTCCATGGTGGAGCGGGTATCTGGCTTGTCGGAGCCGTAGCGGTTCATGGCTTCCCGGAAGGACATACGGGGGAACGGTGTGGCTAATTTTTTCCCCAGTACATCATTCCATACCCGCGCCAGCAATCCCTCGATGAGTTCGTAGATATCTTCCCGCTCGATGAAAGACATCTCCAAATCAACCTGGGTGAATTCCGGCTGCCGGTCCGCCCGAAGGTCCTCGTCGCGGAAGCAGCGGGCTAGCGAATAGTAGCGTTCTATTCCGGCGACCATTAGCATTTGCTTGTACTGCTGGGGTGATTGAGCCAGCGCATAAAATTGTCCTGGATTGATGCGGCAGGGCACGAGGAACTCCCGGGCACCCTCGGGGGTTGTTTTAAAAAGGGTCGGCAGCTCGATCTCTAAAAAATCCTTTTGATTGAGGTAATCGCGGATCGTCGCCGCTACCCGATGACGGCGCAGTAGCCGTCGGTAGCAGTTCTCCCGTCGAAGATCCAGATAGCGATAGGTTAGTTTTATCTCCTCGTTTACCCTTTTCGCCTGCTCATCTTCCAGGGAAAAAGGCAGTGCATCGGCAACGTTGTGAACGATGGCTTCCTCTACGGCAACCTCTACTTCCCCCGTTTCTAATTTTTCGTTGTTGGTTTGTTCCGGCCGTAGTCGCACCTTCCCGGAAATTTCAAGGACGGACTCGCAGTGTAGGGCCGACAGGTGAACCAGTTCCGGATGTTCCTGGCCGTCCACCACCAGTTGCACGAGGCCGGAGCGGTCTCGGAGATCCAAAAAAAACAGCCCACCGTGGTCCCTCCTGGCGTGGACCCAGCCAACCAGCCGAACCTGTCCACCAACGTGCAAGGACCGTAACTCACCGCAGCGGTGTGTGCGTACCATAACTTTCCGACTCCTAGGAGGAGACCTCGCGGAAGACAATGCAAAATTACTCCCGGGAACCTTTCTTCGGGACTAACTCCCGAAAGCAGGGACCGGCTGCGGCGAAAAATTAGAAATTTCCGTTGCATTTCCCGCGGCGGCACCAATCGTTAGGTTCCTTTGATGAGTCCGTGCTTGTCCGCACTGGAAAGTCCAGCCCTCCGCCGCAGTCCCGTCTTTGAGGTTTGCAGACAAATTAACGGCGTCGGGGGCCACTCTTTTTTGGTGGGCGGCTGTGTGCGCGACCTATTGCTGGGCTGTTTTCCCGACGAGTGGGACCTGGAAGTTTTTAACTGCACCGAGGAAGTCTTGGAAACACTTTTCCGCGACCAGTTGAGTTTCGTCGGTAAGGACTATGGAATTTACAGGTTCCGCCGCTGGTCCATCGACGTTGGACTACCCCGCCGGGAAAGGCCTCACGGTCCTTCCCATGGGGATTTTTCCGTCGCAACGGATCCGGGTATGAATCTGGTTGAAGCCGCTCGCCGTCGTGATTTTACCATCAATGCCATTTACTTTGATCCCATCGGGAAGTTTCTGGAAGATCCGTTTGGCGGCCAAGAGGATCTGCTGCGTCGCCGCCTTCGCCATGTCTCGGAACGCTTCGGAGAAGATCCCCTGCGGGTGCTCCGTGGTATGCAATTTCTCGCCCGTTTCCAGCTGAAAGCTGACCCCCAAACGATCCAACTCTGCCGTACTTTGAGTCCACAATTTCTTCCGCCGGAACGTGTTTTCGGTGAATTTTCCAAACTTCTCCTCCGCGGCCTGGCCATCGGTGATGGACTGGAATTTTTAAATCGCTGTGGCTGGCTTGCCTTTTTCCCGGAACTTGATTCCCTGAGAAGCTGTCTTCAAAATCCGCAATTTCATCCAGAAGGCACTGTATGGGAGCATATTAAGCATGCAATGAATGCCTTTGCGTCCCTGCGGCCTGAAAATGACGAAGATGCCCTTGCCGTCGGCTTTGCGGTTCTCTGCCATGACCTTGGAAAGCCTGCCTGCACACACATTGGGCCCGATGGCCGACTCCGCACCGGCGGGCACGATTGGGCGGGCATTGTTCCGGCGCGGCGATTTTTGGAGCGCATTCGGGCGCCGAAGAGGCTCGTCGAAGGCGTCCTTTCCCTCGTTGAAAACCACATGGTTCCCCATACCCTCTCCGACTCCTCCCCGGAAACCTTGGGCGTCCTGCGACGACTGGCCCGGAGAATGGGACGCATCGACCGATTGCTCGCTGTGGTTCGCTGCGACAACAGGGGCCGACCTCCGTGCAAACCGAATCTGGAGGAGGAAGACCTCCTGGAGCGGCTTGCCCGCAGCGATGGAATTTTTGACAAACCTCCGGAACCCATCATCCGCGGTCGAGATCTCCTGGAACATTTTCCATCATTCCCTCAAAAACAAATGGGAAATTTCTTGGGTTATTTATTTGAAGCCCAAATGGACGGGAAATTTTCTTCGCTGGAAGATGGTCTTCTGCTAGCCAGGGAGGTTGCCGGTGCGTTTTCTCCTCGTTGACGGACTAAACGTTCTCCACGGAAGCGCACAATTTTCCGAATATCTACCTCATAACCTTTTCGGAGCCATGGAAAAATTGCTCCACCTTCTCTTTTCATTGCTTAGTTCCCCGGATCTGCAGGTGGTCATCGTCTACGACGGAGGAGCCAGGGGGCAATTTCCCGAGGCGGAAACGCTACACCACCGGCTCTCCATCATCCGCACTGGGGCTGGCAAATCGGCCGATGAAACTATCCTAAAAATTTTAAGCCGCATCAAAAATTTACGAAAAGATGCTCGCATCTTCCTGGCAAGTAACGACGGAGGGCTGCGGACCGCAGCGGCGGCCCTTGGAGGAGAATTGCTTACCGTGGAGGAGCTGCTGGAACGGGTTCGCCTGCACTCCGCAGGAATGGAGGAGCGTCTTCGCCGATCGGAGCAGCAATGGACCAACCGCCTCGGCAATCATCCGGGGTTGAATTTGGATAAATGATCGAAAAATATCCCATTGCCAGCCGGCAGCGGTGTGACTACCCAAAGTTCATGGAAAGGGAAATATGGGTGCGGAGGCGTAACCGGCAGGTGGTGCCCTGGCAGCGAGGAAAAATCGAAATTGCCATCCGAAAGGCGCTTCTGGCGGAAAAAGGCTCCGAAGATGGGGCGGCTGCCGTTGCGGACGCGGTGGAGCGGGAAATTTTTTCCCGCGGCATTTCCCCCGTTGACATCGAAACCATCCAGGATGCCGTGCAGGATGCGTTGCTGGCCTCCGGAGAAGAAAACATAGCCCTCTCCTATGCGACCTACCGACGCCGACGCCGGGAAGGAAGGGAGGATAGTGAGTCCAAAACTTCCCAGCAGACGCTAACCTTTGTTCACCATCCGGACGGCACGGTGCGCTGCTGGACCGATGAACTGTGGTTGGAGCGGATCGGAGTCGCCGCCCGGGGGCTCAATCTTCCCGAAAAATCCGAGGAACTCATTGCGGTTCTGCGGCGGGGCGTAGGTGACGGTCCTACGGCAGAGGAACTGCGAAAAATGGTCCTCTCCAACGCCCTCCGCAGAGCAAAAACTGATCCCTCCTATGGCCGTTTCGCGGCTGGTCTTGGACTGCAATTTTCCTACGAGGAAGTGCTGGGCTATGATGTCCAGGTCACTAATTCCAACGCCGTGGCAATGGAGCAAAAAAGCTATTTTCTCCGCTACATAAAAGACGCTACGGCAAATGCACTCTTGGACCACCGCCTGGAAAATTTCAACGTGGGAGTCCTCGCCAACGCTCTGGACATCAGCCGTGACACCCTTCTTGACTGGTCCGCCTTCGACTTGCTTTCCGAAGAATTTCTCCTCCGTAGCCATGGTCATCCCATGGAAACGCCCCAAATATTTTGGATGCGGGTTGCCATGGGAATTTTCATCGGTGACGCCGGTCGCGGAGAAAACCATGTCCTGGAACTCTACGATGCCCTCAGCCGTCTGGAATTTTGCCCCGCTTCCACCACTCTCCTCTACGCCGGAACTCCAAACCAACAGCTTCTCCCGAGTTACGTTTATGTGCTGCGGGATACGATGGAGGACATCATGGTCCGCGGCATCGCGGAAAATGCCTTTGCATCCCGGTGGGGTGCGGGGCTTTGCGGTTCTTGGTCCCACATTCGCGGAAAAGATTCCGAAATTGGCGGCTCCAGGGGCGTATCCGAGGGCATAGAACCCTTTTTGCAACTTCATCGGCACCAGCTGGCAATCGCTAACCAGGGATCTCACCGGCGGCGGGGAGCCGGCTGTGCTACCCTGGACCTTTGGCACTGGGATTTAGAAACATTCATCGAGCTGCGTCGAAAAATGGTAAAATTCTGCCATGGCTCCTGTGAACCGGAACTGCGAACCTGCCTGTGGGTCCCTGATCTTTTCATGGAGAGGCTCGAGGAAAAGGACGGCTACTGGACTCTTTTCCAGCCAATGGACGTACCGGGCCTTGCAGGACTCTGGGGGGTAGCCTTTGAGGAAAATTACTTGGCCGCAGAGGCCCTTGCCGTCCGAGGAAAAATTTGTTCCCGCCAATTTCCCATCCAGGAACTTTGGAAGAAGATTCTCGCCCTTGCCTTTGAAACGGGTTTTCCGACACTGGCTTTCAAGGATACGTTTAATCGTAGCCACTACCTCGCCCTTAAAAAATACATCCCCGCATCCAGCCTTTTCGGAGAGATGGCCATGGCGGCGAATTTTTCGGAAACGGCCGCCGGAGCATTCGGAACCATTTCCCTGCTGGCTCACTCCTCCCCAACGGGGACCGTGGACCGGGAAAAATTTCGCGGCACCATTCGCCTGGCCATGGAGGCCCTGGACAGCATTCTTTCGGTGAGCACATTTCCGTCGGAGTCCATCGCACGTCACTGCGACTACTATCGGGGACTTTGTCTCGGCCTGGCCGGACTGCACGATGTTCTGCGCCGACGGGGACTTCCCTTCGATTCCCCGGAGGCGGAACGGGAAGCAGAGACCATCTTCGGTGAACTTTCCGATGAAACAAAAAAGGTATCGGAGAGTCTGGCTAGGCAGCTGGGTCCCTGCGGTGCGGACCCCATCCTCCGCAATGCCTACCGCACCGTCGGCACGGCCAATACGCGAACCGCCAAGCTTCTCGGCGTTTTTCCAGGAGCCTGTCCGGCCGTCCGCAACGGTCACTCCGTTTCTATGCCGGATGGGAACAGGGTGTGGATCCTGGACGCATTCCTCGCGGATACCCTAAAAGCTAGAAATCTATGGCGGGACGACCTCGGCGAACGGCTGAATCACATGGAAGGTGACGTTGCGGCATTTCCCGAATTGCCGGAGGACCTGCGAGCTATCTTTGCGACGGCCTTTGACTGCAATCCGGAGCGGCTACTCGCCATTGCCGCCGGCATTCAAAGGCAAATTGACCAGTCCCAGGCCCTTCCCCTCCGACTCCGCATGCCCACCCTCTCCCAACTCTCTTCGCTCATGGTCCTTGCCTGGAAATTGGGCATCAAGTCCATTGGTCCCACGCTGACCGCCCAGTCCCTTGCCAGCGAACGGGCACGGGAAAAATTTAGCCCCTAGTCGCAGCGGAAATTTCCGACGAAGTGCCCCGCGAATGGAAGGAGATGGTTGAAATTTTTTCGGGTAATGGATGGCTGCTATCCCTTTCTTTTCCATTGCTTCTCCGTGGAAAAATTTTAGCCTAAATTTTCCATGAGGGTGCTGGTCATTGGGGGCGCAGGATATCTCGGAAGCCACGTGGTTCGGCGCCTGCTAGCCAACGACGTGGAAGTGTCCGTAATCGACAATTTTTCCACCGGACAGAGGGATTCGCTACCAAAGGCGGTTCCCATTTTTTCCTGTGATGCCGGATTGATCATCGGCCTTGAAGACGTCCTGAAAAAAAATGCCTTCGACGTGGCCATCCACTGCGCCGGGCTCAACGGCATTGGTCGTTCTTTGGAATTTCCCTTCCACTACTACCACAACAATTTCGTCGCCACCTACTATCTGCTGCAGACCCTCATTAGGCATAGGGTGCAGAAATTTCTCTTTTCCTCGGATTTTTCTGTCTATGGTCCGCAGGTAGTCTGCCCCATCGAGGGCAAAACGCCGAAGCGGCCCTGGACCCCTCTCGGCCGTTCCCTGGTGGCCGTCGAAGAGTTGCTGAAGGATTTGACAGAAGCTAATGGGTTGCACCATGCAATTTTGCGCGTAGGAAACATTGCCGGAGCTGACCCGAGCAGTGTGCCCAAAATTTCCCCTGGTTCCGGTTTCAGTCGGCTGCTGGCGACAATTTTCGAAGTGGCACAGGGAAAGAAAGAAGTTTTGCCCATCCACGGATCAAAGTTGCCTACGGAGGATGGTACGCCAATGAGGGACTACGTCCACGTAGTTGACGTGGCCGATGCCTACGTCAAGGCAATCAAAACAACTGGCCTAGAAAACGGAGCAGAACTTCTTTTGGGAACCGGAAGACCCTCCTCCGTGCTGGAGGTCGTTGCAATGGCCGGCAACGTTGTCCACAGGAGCATAGCCACGGAGGCCGCTGAACCGCGAAAATGGGAACCGGCGAGCACCTTTGCGGATCCCAGTACCACGGCGCATAGCATCGGCTGGTTCCCCACCAGAGGCCTTAGGGAAATCGTTGAAAGTTCCTGGCGGGCAATAAACATCCAATGAGATTCATCAAATCCGCGAAAATTTGCCACTGGAGGTGCCCCGTGGAGTTGCAAAGGACGTGGAATTATTTTCCAACGGAACTTCATGATCCACAGCCGCCACATCTTCGGTCAGGTTTTCTGGGCCTCTCTCTGGTTCACCCTTTTTTTTGTGGGAATTTTACTGCTAGGGAACATATTGCGGGACGTGCTCCAGCTAGTCGTCGCGGGACAGATGGATCAAAAATTTTTCCTGCGGACGCTACTTTCTCTAGTTCCATCGGTTTTTTCCTACGCTCTCCCCGTCGGCGTACTAGCCGCGGTCCTACTGGTGCTTGGACGCATGGCGGCTTCCAATGAAATTTTGGCTCTTCAGACAGCCGGAATATCGATGGCGCGCATTGTCGGTCCCGTTTTTCTTTTGTCCGCACTCGGAGGTGTTGCCGCTCTATCCGTCAATTTCTTCTATGGTCCCCACGCCCTCCACGCCTATCGCCGGAGCATCCACTCCATTGTCCGGGAAGATCCTCTCCGTTTCGTCCGGCCCCGGCAATTTATCAGGGATTTTCCAGGCCATGTCCTCTACGCCGGCGGACGGGATGGCGATTCACTCACTAATTTGCATATCTGGCAATTTGACAGGCAACAGAATCTCACTGGCTTTCTCCATGCCCAGAGGGGAAAATTTTCTAAATCTGCCGTCGATGGCTCCCTGCGACTGGATCTACGTCGCGGAACTCTGGAAAGGCCGGGACAGGAAAATGGGGATGCTCTGCTGCATTTCCGAGATTTTTCTCTCCTGCTGGCGACGGAGCAGTTCCTCGCCGAAAGGGATGGTGACCAAAGGCGACTAAAATACATGGATCTGGGGGAACTGTTGGTAACTCGACCCGTCCGGCCGGCGGGGGCGGCAGCGGGGACGGACAATTCTTTGTCGCGGTGGCGCGGGGAAGTCATTTTGGTCGACTTCATGATCCAGCAGCACCTTGCGATGGCAGCTTCCGTCTGCACCTTTTCCATTTTGGGGATTCCAATTGCCCTGCGCATGCGGCGGACAGAAACCTCCATTGGCATCGTGCTGGCCCTTTTTCTTGCCCTTGGGTACTATTTTGCCACGGCTATTATCTCGTGGATGCAGACAACTCCCCATTGTCGTCCCGACTTGCTTATTTGGCTGCCGAATTTGGTAATTTTGACCGTCGGAACACTCCTGCTATGGCGCCAATCGCAGCCGCGATGACCGGTCAGGACCACCGCCATAAAATGACAAAAAAACTTCAATCCTTTCACCGGAGCGTTGGTGGCTATTCGAACGGGCAATGGGGAAGAAACTCATTCGCTTCGTAGTAGGTAATCCCTTTTTCACAGCCCCAGCATTGGGCCCTGTAGTAAAAAAAATAGCAATTGAACTTTGAACACCCGTGTTGCTTTAAAAGAGTATTATCGCCCCACTGATCTTTGCGAATTATTTTGAATGGGTATTTTTTTAAAAATTCCAACCTCGAAATGGCGGCGGTAATTTGCCCTTCAAATAACCCGGCCTTTTTTAGAACCCCCTCCAGCCACCGTGGAGATATGCCATCAAGCATTTTTTTTTGCGAATCATCGATGGTTGGAGGAACGGCAAAGTGAATTGGCAATGGGGTATAATTTTTACGATCATATAGCTTTTCCTCGCAAATTCCCGCATTGCCGGATTCGGACCACTGGAAGGCGAGGTCCGTATCCACGGCGACAAGTCTTTTTTCGTCCCACAGTACATTTTGGTGGTGGCGATCGATGCAGCCGATAATGCAATCCTCTAGCTGGAGACCGGTAGCCTGCGAGCGAAAATTGGGGTCCATCCAGCAGGGATCGGAGGAGGAAATTTTGTCCAATGGTCTTCCGGAAATGTGCGGCATGGCGATGCCCACGTGACCATTAACAATGGCTACGGTGGCACCGGCAATCAGGCTGTGACCGGTATCTTTGGAAAGAAAGGAGGCGATTTCCGCCGCCGCAATGTTGGCTGCCACCTCCAGCCCCAGGACGCTATGATTGGAACGGTAGTCCTTCCCCATCGGTTTAAAAACTTTAGCGGAATTATCTGCATCCAAAAACCCGTAAACCGTATTGTAGCAACCCTTTCCTACTTCAGTCAACGTTCCATTGTTCCAAACATTTCCAGAGGCGTAGGCCGCGACAATGGTGGCAATCGCTTGGACGTGGCGCAGGACGGACCACAGCGATTGGCGTTCGCTGTTTTCGCGCTTTAGGTAATGTTGCTCGCCCAATTGGGCCAGCCGTTCCCCCAGTTTCGATGCAATTTTTGACCATTGGTTGGGTGTTGTTGCAACGCAGCGTAGAACATCGATGTCTGTTTTTATGCCGTTTATGTCCGTATTTTGGAGAAAACGGTGTCGTTTTCCGTTGGCAGCAATGAGTTCGGATAGTTTTTCGTCCAGTAGCGGGATCGCCGCCGACGAGTTGGGGAATGTCCGTCCGACCGGCACAGGCATTTCCGGATCGAAGCCGAGACCATTTTCAGCTTCAGGAACTTGCTGTGCCGGTGGAAATTGTGCCGTTTGCATTTGCTGCGGAGCGTCCTGCCCCTCGCGGCTGGACCCGATCGGCGCAGCGGCGTCAGAAATTGGGAAATTTTGACTGGTTTGATTTACCCGGTTCGGGGGTTGCTCTGTTTTACCCCCGAGGTAGACCTCCCAAATTTTTAATCCCGTTCCCATTCTCCAAAGTTTCGGGTAGAAGAGGAGAAAGAGAAGTGCAAAAAGGCGATTCACTGACCAGCCGGCCTGGACAAGTAACCCGCAGTAGCCCCATAGGGAGAGAAGCGCAACGGAAGTCGCGTGGTCCATTGCCCGATTGTTTGCGCATTTGGAATTTACATTCCCATCGGAGCGTATGTACGCGAGGCAGCCGGGGCGATTACTTTCAGCAAACATCGACATCGATTTATTGGCTTGAAATGTTTTCTGGCAAACAAACGAGCCATTCGACACTTTGCTACCAAAAAAACCCGCTCGGAGATGAATGCTGATTGCATAAATTTGCAACGCAAATCGCAAAGCCCAGATGGTAAAAATCGGGGAAAATTTCGCAACCATTGTTTGTTTTTGGAAGAGGTCTGATGTTTTCCAACAGACGGCGGAAGCGGAGGGGAAAGCCACAAATAAGTCACCCAAGGTGGCGGCGAATTTCCGACTTGTACACCGCTGGCTGTCCAAGGCCCCCCTGGGGTCAATTTGCGGACATGCGATTCAATCACATTTTATAAAATATCGTATTTCCCTGGGAAAGAAGTGCTTAAAAAAAGCAGATGTGAAATTTTTTAAAAAAAATTGTGAAATACTTAGATTGGGGGTAACATCTCCCTGCTATGGAAGTAAAGTCCCTAGATACAGCTCCGATGTTCTTAAATTCGCAGAACACTGGCACGGAAGAAGGCAGTAGTTCCACGCCATCGGATTCTTCCCTGGCACGCCGCTTCTTTGCCCATAGAGTTGCCACGTTTGGGAAACACGTAGCAGAGGACGGTGCCTACAACACACTAAAGAGTTCCTTTTCTAGGGAAACGGTAAAAAAAATTGAAGATACGTGCACAGCACTCCATGGCAATAACACATTTGTAGCCTGCAAAGCCATGGCGTTAGTTCTGTCCGCAGTACCAGAAGTTTCAATCCTTGGAAGTATCTTCAGCATGGTAACCGGCCTCGTGGAAACTGTTCACAAAAATTCCCCCCACGGCAAATTGGCGGAAACGCACAGTAGGATGGACGATCAAAGTGAAGCAATGAAGACCGTGCGGACCGCAGTCGATGGACTTGTGACGGCAAATAGCATGGTTTCCAAATCCAAGTTCGTGGTTGGCCAACTCCTATCGATCGTAAGCAGTAACTGGGAAAAATTTCCCGAGCCCGTTCGCAACCAAATGATGGCCATTTTATCGGATCTTGGCCCGACAGTAAGTACTCTGACCGATGTTAGCAAAGCATTTGGCGTAATTGCAAATGTGTTGGATTGCGTCATCCCGAAGGATGGATGTACCCTCGAATGTCAGCAATTGGAGTTTGACGATCCAAATGTTCCCGCGGAGGATTCTGGGGATGAACTCCCTGGCTTTGAGGATTTTAAAAATTTAGAAAGCCTTCCAAGATGGTAGGTTTTGCTAAAAACCTTACCCCGCTACCTCGTTGGAAGAAGGAATAATGGAAGCAAAACAGGGGTTGATCATCCAATAATTATCCTTGCCAAGAAATTTTAGAGCGATAAAATTGGTCAAGCATCCATGAAGATTCATGAATATCAAGCGAAGGAACTACTTGCGTCATTTTCCGTGCCCGTGGAACGGGGAGTTGTCGTGCGATCCGCGGAGGAGATCGGCGGAGCCATGGGCAAGCTGGGCGAGAGGGCTCGCTATGCGGTAAAGGCACAAATTCATTCCGGGGGACGGGGAAAGGGTCACTTTTCCGGAGGCCTGGAGGGCGGTGGCGTACAGCTGGTCTCCTCGGAAAAGAAAGCAGTGGACCTGGCTCGGCGCATGCTGGGAAATCGGCTAGTTACGGCGCAGAATGGCCCAGACGGAAGTCTGGTAACGGCCGTATACATCGCAGAAGTTCTTGAACCACAACGGCAATTCTATCTATCCATCCTCATTGATCGGGCGGCCCAGCGGCCCGTTGTCCTGGCATCCCGGGACGGCGGTGTGGAAATTGAAGCCCTTGCGGAAGAACATCCGGAAAAAATTCTTCGGGAACACATCCATCCCCTTTTTGGTCCGGAAGCATTTCAGGCGCGTCGAATTGCCTTCTGGCTTGGACTGAAGGACGACGTGCTGTGGGAAGATTTTCAGAGGACACTGGCGGGCATATATCGTATTTTTTGGGAAAAAAATGCGTCTCTAGTCGAAATTAATCCGCTCATCGTCACGGAAGAGGGACGACTCTGCGCTCTGGATGCGAAGATCAATTTTGAAGACAATGGACTCCCCCGTCACGAAGATATCCGGGCTCTCCGGGACAGCGCTCAGGAAGACGAAAAAGAGGTGCGTGCGTCCGAATTTGGACTTAGCTATATTGCTCTCGATGGGACGGTTGGTTGCCTCACCAATGGAGCTGGACTCGCCATGGCTACCATGGATATGTTGCACTCCTACGGTATTCGTCCGGCAAATTTTTTGGATCTCGGGGACAATTCCGGCGTCGATGCCATTGCGGAGGCCGTCCGCATCCTCCTGAGCGACAAAAATGCCCGCTGCCTGCTGGTAAATATCTTTGGCGGTGCCATGCGGGGGGATCTCGTAGCAGATGGCATTTTAAAGGCACTAGACGGCAAGGGCCTTTCCCTGCCACTGGTCGTGCGCATCGAGGGGGCCAATGCGGAGTTGGGCCGGAAGACCATTGCCGCTGCGCTTCCGGGAACCGTCTTCGCCGATGACTTGGCCGCCATCGGCTATGCCATTAAAAATGCATATGAGCGCACGTGAAATGTCCGGCGTCGAAGGAGGGATTTTGCAATGAGTATCTTAGTGGATGGAAATACGCGGGTTCTGGTGCACGGCATCACGGGGAAAGCAGCTACTTTCCACGTGCGGCACTGCCGAGAATACGGAACGAAGGTCGTCGCCGGACTGCGGCCCGGAAAGGGCGGGCAGCAATTTGATGGGGTTATTCCTATCTATGACACTGCCAGGGAGGCAGTTGCGGAACAGGGGGCCAATGCTTCACTCATTTTTGTTCCGGCCATGGGGGCAGCAGATGCGATCATGGAGGCCATCGACGCTGAAATCCCCCTCATTGTTTGCATCACTGAGGGCATTCCTTCCAATGACATGCTGCGCGTCCGCGAACGTCTTCTGGGTTCCCATTCCACACTCCTGGGGCCCAATTCTCCCGGCGTTATTTCCCCGGGAAAAACGAAACTTGGTATCATGCCCAGCCACATCCATCAACCGGGTTCCGTCGGCGTGGTATCCCGTTCCGGAACGTTGACCTTTGAAACGGTTTGGCAGCTTACTCGCCGCGGCATCGGCCAGTCCTCCTGCGTCGGAATTGGTGGCGATGGCGTCCACGGACTCACTCTCCTGGAAGTTGTTCGGCGCTTCAACGATGACCCGGGCACCGACGGCATAATCATGGTTGGAGAAATCGGCGGTGAAGAGGAGGAGGCGGCAGCAGAGTATGTCCACCGGTCCGTGAAGAAGCCGGTGGCGGCCTTCATCGCAGGGATCACGGCACCTCCTGGCCGGCGCATGGGCCATGCTGGGGCCATCATTTCCGGGAAAAAAAGTGGCGCCGCCTACAAAATTGCTGCCCTGGAAAAGGCCGGCATCGCCGTAGCAAAAAATCCCGCATCCATAGCGGAAACCTACGGGGAACGGGCAGGGCTATTTGCAAAGTAGACGGCCGGCAAAGTTAATCCATTCGGGCTTTCATGGAATGGAGTGCTTTGCCGCCACCTTTGCAGCGCAATGCACCATGCCAACGGACCTGCATTCAAGCCGCGGTGCGGAGTAACTTGGTTCGTCCATATCTGAATTTAAAAAATTGACCTGGCTCCTCCGTTAAAAAAATCCTGCAGGAAAAGGGCGGCGGCGCAGGAATCTTCTACGCCACTGCGCCGCCGGCGAATGTGACTTTCGTAGGGTGCTCGCAGTCCCATCTCCTCCAGGTCCCGCTTTACCTGGTAGGATGTGAGCCTTTCATCGGAAAGGTATATGGGCAGCGAAAATTTTTTTCGAAGACGGCCGGCGAAAGTACCAACTTCCTCTGTCCAAGGAGTTATCCCTCCATCCATGGAGATGGGCCATCCGAGGACAAAGGCTTCCACCTTCTTTCCATGCACAACATTTCCCAGGGCTGTCCAAAAATCCTTCCCGGGCCCGCAAAGGATGGGCTTGCAGGGAAAGGCAACGCCGATGTCCGAGCTTCCCCAGCCCAGCCCCACGTGCCGCTTCCCGTAGTCAATGGCAAGGAAATTAGTCATGCGACTATCAAATTTGGACAGAATTTACACCTTGTCTGCAGCGCGGACATGTCCCAGAGATCCCCAGCCCGGAGAACCAAAAATCGCAGCGGTTGCAGTAAAAAACATGGCAGTTAATTTTCTTTTGTAGACAGGAAATGGCGCGAAATTCTGAAAAAATATGGCAAAAAATTCCCAGTGGCACCGCTAGGACGGCGCAAAGAGGAAAAAGGGCAAAGATGAAAAATTCCACGGCGAATCCAATGCTTGCATTCTTCAATCATTCCTCAAAAAAGGACACAGCCAGTTTTGGGAGGTTTGGAAATTGGTCAAGTGCGATATCGGCGGCAATCGTCCCGTGGCGAAGGAGAACGATGCGGTCGGCAACTTTCGTCAAAAAGGACATGTCATGGGATGCTATGGCTACTACCGTCCTTTTCGCGCAAATGGAACGCAGCAACTCGGCCACATCGGCCGTTGCCGCCATGTCCAATCCGGAGGTAGGTTCATCGCACAGTAGGACCTCCGGTTCCAGCATGAGCGTTCTAGCCAGGGCCACTCGCTGCTTCTGTCCTCCAGAGAGTCGGTCTGGATAGCGGTCACACAGATTCCAAACTCCTAGACGTTCCAGCAGTTCCTCTGCCCGCCTCAGAAGGGTGGCCCGTCTTTCCCGTGGCTGAAATTTTCCAGCGTAGACCACGTTCTGCAGCACTGACATATGGGGAAATAGTTGAAAATCCTGAAACATGAAACCAATCCGACCGCCGCAGACAATTTTCCCACTATCAATGTTTTCCAGGCCCTGGATGCAGCGTAGCAGAGTAGATTTTCCCTCTCCGGATGGACCAGCCAATCCCAAAATGCTACCTCCTTCGATGGCCAGGGTGATGTCCTTCAGCACCATATTTCCCTGGAACGATTTGTAGACATTCTCAATGGTGAGCACGGCGCAATCTCCTTTCCAATCTCCGAGAAAGGCTTTCCACAAAGAGCACGATGAAGTAGTAGTAGAAACCGGCAATGCAGAGAGGCATAAAATAGGTAAATTGTTCCGCCGCTAAAACTTGAGACTTCCGCATGATGTCGGCACCTCCGATCGTCGCGATGAGTGCCGTCTCCTTGAGCAATGCGATAACTTCGCCGGTTAGGGCAGGCAAAATTGCCGTAAAAACCTGGGGGAGAATGATATCTTTCCATATAAAAAAGCGGGGAATTCCCAGGGTCTGGGCTGCCTCAAACTGTCCCCGCGGAAGACCTTCAATTCCGGAACGAAAAATTTCCGACATGTAAGCGGAACTGTTCAGTCCAAAGGTAATAATCCCCGCCGACAGCACGCTAAGTCTCACCCCCAAAATTCCCGGAATCGCAAAGTATATGAGACTCAGCTGCAGCAGCACCGGCGTTCCTCGCAGCAGAGATACGTAATGAGCAATGGGTCGCCTTCCGATGCCGTTATGCCGCAAAATCGCGAGGGTCAGCCCTAGAAAAAGGCCCACGGAGAGACCTCCCAAAAGTAGG
Organism: Puniceicoccales bacterium; assembly: GCA_031290195.1. Classification (GTDB taxonomy): domain Bacteria; phylum Verrucomicrobiota; class Verrucomicrobiia; order Opitutales; family JAIRLM01; genus JAITOA01. The sequence continues at coordinate 63,705 of JAITOA010000044.1, forward strand.
CGAAAGGAAATTGAAAGTCCCGTGCCAACGAAAATTACCGCATCAATTGGCTTCACTGTAATTTCCATTTTTCGCGGAGAGCCGCAATGGTTCCATCTTCGTCCAATTCACCGAGGATGTCGTTAATGGTGGAGAGTAGCGGAGAATCCTTCCGCAATGCCACGGCGTAGCCATCCCCGGAGCGCTCTAGGAAAATATGATCCAGAGTGCCATTGCGGGCGCAGAATTCCTGCGCCTGGAAACTGTCGACCACGAGGGCATCAACCAGTCCGGCTTTCAGGGCTTCAATGGCTTGCACGTTGCTATCCATGGGAATTATCTTCGCGCCTTGACCATGCTTTCGCAGCCAAATTTCCATGGTGGATCCTAGCTGACAAGCCACCTTCAGCGAGCGCAAATCCTCCTTGCCTTTGATGGGTTCAACGGCACGGAAAATGATGTGCAATTCTTCGTAAAAATAGGGGTCCGAGAAAGCATAGCTATCTATCCGGGACGCCGTGGCAGTGATTGTTGAAATTCCCGCGTCCACCATGCCCGCCTGAATGGAGGGTAAAATAGCACAAAAATTCATGTCGTGGAAGACGGCCGTCCTTCCCAATGCATGGGCGACGGCGCGAGCCAAGTCCACGTCGAAGCCTACCACTTCACCCTTATCCGTAAATTCGAAGGGAGGATAGTCCGCGGAGAGAGCCACACGAAACTCATTCGCAGCGCCATGCCGCGAACAACCGGAAGAAGATAAAAGCAGCCAACAGGCAAAAAGAAAACCCCCCAGGCGTCCCATGACTTCCTTTGAAGAAGGAAAACGAGAAAAAGTCAAAGGCAAATCATTGGTCGGGTATGATTGTCTTTCTCATTCTAGGAGGAAAGGGTGTTTTTTGCCGCTCCTTCCGCCGGTTCGCTGGGGACAAAGGCCCCGCCCGAAATAATCGTCTTCATCGCGTCTGCGATGGATAGGTCGAGCTCCACGCAGCATTCCCTCGGAACAAGAACGAGAAATCCGGAAGTTGGATTTGGCGTCGTTGGAATAAAAACAGCAACGGTTCTCGGCCGCGTCTTTCCGGCCATTTCACCTTCAATTGTACTGGTAATGAATCCGATGGAATGCATGCCCGGATGGGGAAACTCCACCAGAACGGCCCGTTGAAATACGGCCCGTTTCCCTTCGGAAAAGGTGCCCACAATCTGCTTAGACGTATTATAAAGCATGCGGATGAAGGGAAGCCGGCCAATGATCCGTTCCGTTCCTCCGATGATCCAGCGGCCAATGACGTAGCGGGATACGTAGCCGATGGTGGCCACGAGGATGACGACCAAAAAAATGGAGAGGACGTCGAAGGCAAAGGCAATTGCCACGTTAGGCCGCATCGAGCGTGGAAGTTGACCGAAAAACAGTCGGCTGGCCGGGTCTCCCACGTGATCCACAAGGAAGGTAAGCACGAAGGCGGTGACGCCCAATGGCAGCAGGGTGAAGAGGCCCGCAAAAAAAGCGTTGCGAAAAGAACGCAGCATGGAGGGTAGGTTTTCAGCAAGCCGGTTCGATGCAATGCTAAATTTTTATTTTCAAAAATTTTTAATACCTAGCGGAAGAAATTGCAACAGGGATGAATACTCCATTTCCTGAAACTCCTGAAATCCGAAAGGAGCCGGGGAAAATTGCTCCATGGGAAAGGATTCAAAGCTGGGTCCCCGGGTCGGTTCTTCCTCTTCGTCCACGGCGACGGGTTCCGGAAATTCCAGCTGGGCACTAAAGGATCCCGGGTAAAAAATGTCCAGGGCTGGAAGGCGGCGCCGCATTTCCTCCGTCGCAGGAATCATTCTAACGCAGGACCGTTCCCTGGTTGGAAAAGAAGCGTTTCCCATCGCCAATCCATGGAAGAAGGTCAAGGCTCCGGCACCGACCATCCCGACCAGAAAAATTAGTGTGGGCCATTTTCCGTTCATGATTTCGGGGAAATGGCGATGTGAATAGCGTCAAATCCAGCCTTTTTGGCGATTTCAGTTCCGCGGAGGACGCTTCCAATTGGTGCTCGCCGATCGCAGTAAAGCAGTAGAGTCCGCTTCCCATTGGAGGAACTTCCCCATTTTCCGCATAGGGCATTTTCAAGTTCACCGCCATCGAGAAGTGTGCCATCGTAAATGTAGCGTCCCTGCCCTAGCACCGCCACTGCTTCATCGGCATTTTCCGCTGCAAATGGAGACGACTCCATCGTCGGTAATTCGATGGACAGTCCAGCCGCGTTGAAGCAGTGATTTTGGAAGAAAATCATTCCTACGATGAGTAAAAAAATCGTAAGTATCGCTGCTCTATCCGGAGAAACGGAGGGCATGGGAATGTTCATTAGTTCCCATTCGCTGGCCACGGAAATATCTCCTCATACGGATGCGACAAAAGGCTGGAAAATTCCTCGACATCCGAATTCAATTTCCTCGAGGCTTCCGCTAGGCGACCGTAAAGAAAGTGGTAGGAAAGTTGCAAAAAAACTCCCCCGCTTAGGCCGATGATGGCCGCCGCAAGGGCATGACCATAGGCGGAAGCAAAGGCAGTAACGGAGGGGTACGCGGCCGCTTGCCCGGAAGGGGAAAAGCCAATTGCCAATGCCAGGGATGTCCCAAGACAACCGAGCAGGGGCAGCAACTTTGCCAGAAAAGCGATGGATGCCATATGCTGTTCCCATAGTTGCACCTCCAACTCCATCTGCTTTTTTCCCGCCGGGGCGCCCTCCCCCTTCTTCCCGAGAAGGAGCTGCTTTAAAACGCGGGCCAGGGACCCGGGCGTCTGTTCGCAAAGAACTATTGCTTCGATTGTCCGACCTTCGACAACAAGATTCTTCAGCCCATCGCGAAGCAGTTCCGAACCGAGAAGGAGGCGATGGAAAAAAAATAACCGCTTCACCGACAGAGCGGCACCCATAAGCAGCAGCAGTGGCAGCAGTACATCGACGAAGCGCAAGGAAAATTGCAGGATTTGGAATCCGTAGATCCCCATGGACACACAACCTGCTCCAATGGAAAAAAAGTTCAACGGAAATTCCCAATTTTCTCCCGGTCCTCCGGAAAGATAGTTACACACCACTTTTTTCGAAGGGGGAATTGGTCCAGCCGGCAATTTTGAACTATCCACCGGAGGACGGTCCAGGTTTTCGCACTGTGTCGTGGAGGCGGATGAGCCCCACAAGAACTCCGTCGGAACTGGCTACGGGAAGGACCCCAACCTGGGACGGCCCGGATTCCATGGCGGCGATGGCCGTACCTAGCCGGCAATCCGGTCCAACGGTGCGGGGAAATTGGGAAAATATGTTTCCGGCAACAATTCCCGCTAGATTTTCCGTTTGGAGGATGAGACGCCGGACATCCCCGTCGGTGATGATACCGCGGAGTTGGCCGCTTTCTTCCACCACACAGCAGGCACCAAGGGGATGCTCCGTCATGGCAACGACGACGTCCCGGATGGATGTTTCGGGGAATGCCGTTGCCACTTCGCATAGTGGATGCATGACATCGGCTACGCGGAGAATAAGATTGCGGCCCAGCTGACCTCCGGGATGGAAGCGGGCGAAGTCCTCCCGTTGGAAGTCGCGAGCTGCCATCAGTGCTGCCGCAAGGGCGTCTCCCATGGCCAGAGCGGTTATGGCACTGGTGGTGGGAACGAGGTCCAGCGGATCTGCCTCCCGGTCAACGTAGGCTTCGAGGACGAAGTCGCATTGCCTCGCAAGCGGGGACCGGCCATTGCCGACGATGGCAATGAGGGGAGAACGGAAATGCCGCAGCGGTGGGATCAGGCCGAGGAGCTCGTCGGTGGTACCGCTGCGGGAAAGAAAAATAGTTGGATCGCCGGGCGTATAGATTCCTAGGTCCCCATGGAGGGCCTCCGTTGGATGTAAAAAAATTGCCTGCGTCCCCGTGCTGGTGAAGGTTGCCGCTATTTTTTGCGCGATAAATCCAGATTTTCCAACGCCGCAGAGAATGATTTTTCCCCGGTGATTCAGAAGAAGTTCCACGGTGGCTGTAAAATCTTCCGTTAGCCGCTCCGCCGTCGCCCGGATGGCCG
>JAITOA010000010.1 GCA_031290195.1 Puniceicoccales bacterium
GGGGATAGCAGATCAATGTGAAGCGCCTTTGGAAATGTTTGCCGTAGCCAAATTGTCTTTCCCGTCCCCCTTGGTCCGAAAAGGAAAAACGAGTCTTCTGCCGAAGAAAGAAAACGAGAAACGGGTTTCATGGTCTATGAAACCAAAGTAATCTTTTGGTTTTTTCAACAAAAACAAAAAACTTCTTTTTGTTTTTATGCTAAAAACCAAAATTTCCAAATGTCGGATTTGGTTTCAGACAGTTTCTCTCGCTTTCGCGCATGGGGAGCGGTTCAAGCGACCACTCTCCTAGGTATAACGGCACTAAATCTAGGTCTATGAGTTTTGCAGCTGGCATACATCATGTTTTTTGGGCCGTGGTGCGGGTGTGCCATTTCCGCTGCTATTTTTCTGGATTGGGCGGAAAATACGTTTCCATAATTTCCGCCGGATTTACCAATAATTTTTGGCCCCTCGCCATTTCGGCATCGTATTCAGTTTTGTTGCTCTCTTGCAGTTTTTTCATTGCAGCAGAATACTCTCTTTTTGTGAATGCAGTGTTCCCATCGGAAAATCTGCGTCCGATGGTCCATCGAATTGGATCTTCGCGTCCATTCTGTTTCAAGCAAAAAAGGCCATTCTGATCTTCTAGGTTAATTTTTAGTTCTTCTCGAAATATTTTCACAATCCATTCCTTTGTTGCTGTGTCCATGCCCCCACTTCTTTGTAGCGGTGAATAGTAGCAGTTATTAGATGTTTTACCCTCTGTTCCATCTGTTAGCTCGTAGGAAGAAACTCCGAGCTGTGGTAGCAGTGAAATTAATAATGTCCTCACTTCATCGTCGCCGCAGGAGCTTTTCATGGCTTCGTAAAAATCTCTCAAATTTTCTATTGAAAAATTAATGCCATATTTTGATCCTTCTCCGGTACGGAGGATCATTGTGTTGAGTAGCGAGTCGTTTGTGCTGGCTTCTCTTTGTGTGTACAGTCTTTTTTTTAAATCATTCGGAAGATTATTAAAAAGTTGCATCAACTGCGCCAACGGCGGGTGTTGATTATCCGTGTTGTCAATGGGCCATTTGAGAAAGGATAATCCAAATTCACTTCGTTGAGCGGATATAATGTCCTTCTGCAATTCCGCAGGAAGATGTATGAGAAATGTCCCCATGGTGCAAGCCGTCGAATGTCGCCACGGAGTGCTTCCATATTCTTGATCGGAGAAAGAAAAATTATTTTTCACAAACGCCGTCGAAACGGCATAGGCCAAATGCTTAGCTATTTCTTTTTCGCCGGATTCATGGAGTGATCCAATGATCTCGGCAAAGTATTTGGCAACCTGTTCCTGTTGCTCAAGGGGTATCCTCTGCTCTGTACTGGTCCCCGTTCTTGAAACTTCAGACATGAACAATTTTCCTAGGGCAGCAACCGTCTCCGCATCCCGTCCGTCAATAGGGTTTGGAGTAATCTGATCGTTCTCTAGAGAGAATGCTGTTTCCTGAAAGATTCGCGAGGAAAGCCGGTCCGTTTCCCGGTCAATGCTGGGGAAAAAAATGTCTCTCAGACCAATAGCAATCATAACAATAAGCCGAATGAAATCATTCGTAATTTCTTTTCTTTTTACGGGAATCCTATGTTCCTCTGTGTTATTTAATCGTTTAAGCAGCTGTGCTGCGTCGCCTCGCATTTTCTCTGTTGTGTCTATCGTTAATTTTTGGCCATCATCAAGTTCAATGGTTACGAGACCTTTTCCATTTACGATGGTTTGAAGACTAGTCATGACCTTTTGCATGGCCAAGGGACATTTAAGGTCACCACCGTCCATATCCACTTCTTCGATGGGTTTCGTAGCGGCAACATTTTTAAAAATATGCGCAACCAGAGCGGAAATGGATCCGAACGACGCAACATCCTGTGCTTGATTTAAGGGAGCGGGGCCCATTTTGCCCGCAACGGTTGAAGTGTCCAACAGACTAGACGTTGACTTCTGAGGTTGATCATTTACGGGTAACCGTATCGGCTCAACCGACTGAGCTTTGAGCGCTGTAGGAGAATCTACCACAACGTGGCGATTTTTCCATTGAAGAGGCAAATTGTCAAAGGAAATTTTAATGGAGATCGCAGGCAAATTTTCCTAGGGGGAGGTTCCCAGTAAATCGCGGAGAACACGGTCCAGTTCCGCCGGGTTCGCTTTTCCTCCGGCCGCCCTCATGGCGGCTCCTTTAATGGCGTTGATGGCCGTTGTTTTTCCGGAACGGAACTCAGCTGCCGCCTTTGGAGACGACGCAATTGCTTCCCGGCAAAGCTGCCCGACGTCCAACTCACTCAGTCGAACCTCCTCCAGCAGAGGTGCCGCCGCCTTTGCAAAGTTCTCTCCCGTTCGAACCATCCGCACCAAAAGATCCTGGGCTCCCTGCTTGGAAAGCTTTCCTTCGTCGACTTCCCGCACCAGAGCAGCCAGATCTGCCGGTCCCAGGGGCAATTTTCGGTCATCGGACGACATTTCCCGGAGAAGGTCATTGGCGATGAGGTTGGCGATTGCCTTTGGATTGTAATGGACGGCAAGGGCGGCCTCGAAGAAATCCCCCAGCTCCCGGACAGGGCAGAGAACGGAGGTAATCGTGAAGGGAAGCCCGTACTGGTCCATGAATCGGCGCTGGCGGTCGAAGGGTCTCTCCGGCAGTTCCCCGCGCAGCCCATCTAAAAAAGTCGCATCCAGCCGCACCGGCATGAGGTCCGGATCGGGGAAGTAGCAATAGTCCTGGAGATTTTCCTTGGTGCGCATGCCCTCGGAATCATTTTTTTGGGCGTTCCAGCGGCGTGTCTCCCTGGCAATTGTTTTACCTTCCTCCAGAATGCGGGATTGGCGGGCAATTTCGTGGGCGATGGCGTTGCGGGCACCGGACATGGAATTGAGGTTTTTATACTCCACGCGGGTTCCAAGTTCCTTCCCTCCTTCCGGCCGCAGACTTACGTTGACATCACAGCGCATCTGCCCCTTTTCCATGTCGCAGTCGGAAATGCCGGCGTAGGCGAGGTGCATGCGGATGGAATTTAGGTAGGCCGATGCCTCCTCCGCGGAATGAAGATCCGGCTCGGAAACGATCTCCGCCAGCGGAATCCCGGCGCGGTTAAAATCGATGGAGGAATGATTCCCGCGGTGGGTCAGTTTGCCAACGTCTTCCTCCAGGTGAATGCGATTCAAACGGACCATCCGGTGGGGTCCTTGGATGTTTCTCGCACTGCCGGGCAGTTCGATTTCCACGAACCCTCCGATGCAAATGGGCTTTTCCTGCTGGGTAATCTGGTAGTTTTTTGGATTATCCGGGTAGAAATAGTTCTTCCGGTCCCATTTGCAAACCTCGGCGATGGCGCAGTTGAAAATCATCCCCGCCCGGACCGTCTGCCGGATGGCCTCTTTGTTAATGACGGGCAAAGCGCCGGGAAGCCCAAGAGTAACCGGATCCGTTGCCGTGTTCGGTTCCTCGGCAAAGGAGCAGCGGGAGCGGGAAAACGCCTTCGACAGCGTCCGCAGCTGCACGTGAACTTCCAATCCAATGACCGCCTCGTATCTCATGATCTCAGAAGTAGGGCAACAATCTCCTCGGCAACGACGCCACCCGGCGCCGTTCCGGAGGCAAAATCGTCTTTCCCTCCGCCCCGGCCCCCGGATTTTTCCGCGAAGATCGTCGCCAAATTCTTCGCCGAATTTCCCCGGCCGAGGGCCTCCTTCCCGCAGCCAATGGCAAAGATCCAGCGATTTTCCGTCCTGGACACGAGGAAAAAAACACCATCGGAAAACTGTTCTGCTAGCCGGAGGACCAGGGTGCGGAGGGCCACGGCGTCTCCAACTTGGACCCGCCCTCCGAAACGCCGCGGAGCCTCTAGGGTAAGGGCCCGGGAAGTGAGTTCCTCTAACTGACGCTGAATCTCGCCCTGCTCCACCTGTTTCATCTGCTTTTCTAGGATTTTTGTCCGCTCCCGTAGCGCCGCCACGGCCCCTTGCAGACCGTCCGTTTCGCAGTGAAGTTCCGTGGCTAAATCCCTTTGCCGACGAAAAATTTCTCCGAAAAGCTCCTGGGCCGGCTCGCCGGCAACGGCCACCAATCGCCGCACCCCCGCTGCGATGGCTCCCTCCGAGAGAATTTTAATGGTGCCAATTTCTCCCGTTGCGGCCACGTGGGTGCCGCCGCAGAGCTCCGCCGTGTCCCCAATTTCCACCACCCGCACCCGGCTTCCGTAGCGCTCGCCGAAGTGGGCTAGGCAGTGGGCCGGTTTTCCGTGGAAATCCGTTTCAAAGATCCTAAGCGGAATATTTGCCCTCACCACGCCATTGGCCAGCGTCTCTATCCGCCGCAGCTGCTCTTCCTCGAGCGCGCGGAAATGGGAAAAATCAAAGCGCAGCTGTCGGTCCGTCACCGAGGAACCTGCCTGGGTCACGTGCTCTCCAATCACTTGCCGCAGTGCCGCCTGGATCAGGTGGGTCGCCGTATGGTGGGCGGCGATGCGGCGGCGCCGGGGAATGTCCACGGAAAGAAGCGCCATTTCCCCCATGCATTCATGGGAAATTGTGGATAAAATTGCGTGGAGAAGCAACCCATCGGCTCCGTGCTGGGTATCTAAAATTTCAAAGGTATTCTCCCCGATGCGGACGGTCCCCCGGTCGCCCACTTGACCTCCCCTTTCCCCATAGAATGGGGAGGACGCAAAGACGAGAAACTGGCCATTCTCTTTCCGCGGAAGACTTTGCAATAGTTTCGTCCGATGTCCTTCCAAGTGATTCACCCCGTATCCGACAAATTCCGTCACCCCTTCTCCGCCGCCTTCCACGGCAATTTTTTGCACCTTTTTGGCCATCCGTGCCAGGTTTTTTTGTCTCTCCATGGCCCGTTCAAAGCCCTCTAAATCTACGGAGATTCCACGCTCCGCCGCAATGAGCTGCGAAAGATCTAGGGGAAATCCGTAGGTGTCATGGAGTTCAAAGAGGGCGTCTCCCGGAAGTTTTCCTCCGTGGCGGTCCGCCGCCTCTCCCAGCAGTCGCAGTCCACGGTCCATTGTCTGCCCGAAGGCGTCCTGCTCGGCGTCCAGGGTGCGGGGGAGAAAATCTTCCGGTGAAGCAAAGGAAAGGGGGAAGGGGCCGTGGTTTGGAAGCGGACGCAGGACCGTCGCACAGGTCTTCGCCAATTCCGCCATGAAATGCCCCCGCAGACCTAGCCTCCGGCCAAAGAGCACGGCCCGGCGCAGGATCCTCCGTAGCACGTAGCCGCGACCCTCATTGCCCGGGAAAATGCCGTCGCCAATGGCCATGGTGAGAGCCCTGGCATGGTCGGCGAGGACCCGGAAGGCGCAGTCCACGGATTCCTGCTGCGTCAGAGCGTGGCGATTCGCCGGCACAGTGTTTCCGTAGCGCACTTTCCCATCTCCGAGTTCGCAAATTTTTTCGAAAATCGGCCGAAAAAGTCCACTGCCGTAGTTGGATGGCGTTCGGGAAAAATCGCGGAAACCATCCGTCGTTGCCAGGATTCCCGCCACCCGTTCCAGGCCCATGCCCGTATCCACGTAGTGCATCGAAAGTTTTTCAAATTTGCCATTTTCCAGCGCATTGTACTGTATGAATACCAAGTTCCACAGCTCCATGCAGCGCGGGTTGCCCCCATTGACCAGACTCAATCCACCGTTCCCGGCCGGGGTGAGGTCCATGTGAATTTCCGTGCAGGGACCGCAGGGACCCGTTTCTCCCATCATCCAAAAATTTTCCCGCGCACCGCCGCAGGTGATGTGCTCCTCCGGGTCGAGTCCCGCCCGACAAAAAACATTTGCCCAGGCCGCGTAGGCCTCGTCGTCGTAGGAAGCCGGTTCCCCGGGGAGAGGTCGATATACGGTCGCGAAGAGCCGCTCCTTTGGAAATCCCCAGCGCTCCACCAGCAGTTCCCAGGCCCAGCAAATGGCCTCCTCCTTGAAGTAGTCGCCGAATGACCAGTTCCCCAGCATTTCGAAGAAGGTGTGGTGGTAGGTGTCATAGCCAACGTCGCCCAAATCATTGTGCTTGCCGCCGGCCCGCATGCATTTTTGCACGTCCGCGATGCGGCCGGAGGGGCTTCGGAGTTGGTTCAGAAAGTAGGGCACGAAGGGATTCATTCCTGCGTTGGTGAAGAGGAGATTGGGCGCGGAAGGCAGCAGGGAAGCCGATGGAACAATTGCGTGCCCCCGACCTCGGAAAAACTCTAAAAAATCCGCCCGAAGATCCGCCGCATTCATCCGGAGGATGGCTAGTGGGCAGCGGCGAAAAGGCAACGGATTTTCCTAAAAATCAATGATGCCGCCGATGGCCATTGCCATGGGGATGCCGCGGTGGATGATGGGCGTCCATGGTACTGCCCTTGGAGGAGGATTCGGTGGAGGAGCTTTTGTTGGAAGAAATTTTCCTATTGGAATGGGAAATTGCCGACCATGACCGCCGCTACTACGGCGAGGCAGATCCCGCCATTTCCGACGGTGACTACGACGCCCTTCGCCGTCGACTGGACAGCCTTTTGGCTCAGCATCCTCACCTGGCCGGGGAACGGGAGCCGCGGAAGGTCGGCGATGACCGCCGGGAAAAATTTCAAAAGCGTCGCCATTTGCTCCCCATGCGCAGCCTTAGCAATACGTACAATGCCGAAGAATTGGAGCAGTTTATCCACCGCGTCGAACGGGCAGCCGGAAGGGAAGTGGACTTTGTCCTTGAGCCAAAAATTGATGGTGCTGCCCTTACGCTGGTTTTTCGGGATGGGGAGCTGATTTACGCGCTGACCCGCGGCAATGGGGAAGAGGGGGATGATGTGACGGCCAACGTCTTGACCATAAAAAATTTGCCGATGAAAATTTCCGCCGTTTCCGGGGGAATGTTGGAGGTGCGTGGCGAAGTATACGTCGGACGGGAAGATTTTTTACGCATCAACGGAGAGCGGGAAGCCGACGGCTTTGGACCCTTTGCCAATGCACGAAATCTCGCCGCCGGGAGCTTGAAATTGCTTAGTTCATCCGCCGCCGCCAGCCGCTGCCTGCGCTTCATCGCCTATGAAATGGGTTTCGGAGATGGGTCTTTTTCCAGCCACACCGAGGTGCTAGATGCGCTGCGTCTTTGGAATTTTCCCACCAACGAAGGAAGAATTGCCCGCGGCTTTTCCGCCATCTGGGAGCACATTGGTCGCCTAGGGACTTCCCGTAGGGACTATCCATTTGATACGGACGGCATTGTCCTGAAGGTCAACGACAGAAAATTGCGGGAAAAGCTCGGCTCCCAGGCCGCGGCACCCCGCTGGGCCATCGCCTACAAATTTTCTCCGGAACGGGCGGAAACGGTTCTCGAAGACATTCGCCTGCAGGTGGGACGAACGGGCGTCGTAACCCCCGTCGCGGAACTGAGCCCCGTTCACCTGGCCGGTTCCACCGTTCGCCATGCCACCCTCCACAATGCCGACGAAATCATGCGCAAGGACCTGCGCATCGGTGACACCGTCGTCCTGGAGAAGGCCGGGGAAATCATTCCGGCCGTGGTTGCTGTGCGAAAGGAAAAACGACCAATGGGCGCCGTTGTCTACGTCTATCCTGGAAATTGCCCGGCCTGCTCCACTCCCCTCGTCCGCATTGGCGGGGAGGTGGCCCATCGCTGCCTGAATCCCGATTGTCCTCCACAGATCCACCGGCGCATTGCGCACTTTGCATCCAGGGGTGCCATGGACATTAATTCCCTTGGACCGCAACGGATTGAACAATTGCTACAATTCGGCCTGATCCGTCACTTTAGCGATATTTTCCGGCTAGACGGGGAACGGCTGGCAAATCTACCCCGCATGGGGGAAAAATCGGCGCAGAAATTGTTGGATAGCATTGCCCCGGCGAAGCGGCGGCCTCTCTGGCGACTGCTCCATGGCCTCGGCATTCCCCACGTGGGTGCGGAGACGGCGAAGTTACTGGTGAAAAAATGGCCCTCAATGAATTCCTTCATGTCCTTGGGCGAGGAAGAGTTACTGGCCTGCGAAGGCATAGGAGCCATCGTTGCCGCAAGTATTTTTAATTTTTTCCAGGACGACGATAATCGGCGACTGATCGGGGAATTGGCCTCCCTTGGCCTGCGCCTGGAGGAAATTCCGGAGACTACAACGGCGGAGAGCTCCCATTTTTCCGGGAAAAAATTTGCCATTAGCGGAAGCTTTAAAGAATTTGCCAGGGAAGAACTTATCCGCTCCATCGAGGCCAGAGGAGGCACCGTGCGGTCGGCAGTTTCGGTAAAAATTGACGCCCTGATCGTCGGAGACGGTCCGGGGTCAAAGCTTCCAGAGGCGGAACGACTTGGCATTCCAATCATCGGCGTAGATGTGCTTCTCCGGTGGTTCTCAGCCGAGGGACCATGGGAGTAGCCCGGGTGACTACGACGTGGACAAATTCATCGGTGGCGGCGGGGAAGAAGATTCCCACTAACCTGCTCGGAAGTGGAAGTCTCGCGCCTAGACCTCCGCTGGATTCGGACCGGATGTCCTCCGGTGGCGCATTGTAAAAAAACGTTGTCTATCCGTGGGTTTCCCTAGAAAATCAGGGGCCATGGGTAAAAAAGTCTTTGCAGATACCCCCCTGGGGGGGGTGAGTCTCCTCCGAAAAATTCAACGGCGGCCGCGGCTGGGGCAATCCCTAAGGAAAAAAGCACTGGCCATCCTGCTGGCCGCCGCGGCGCCGCTGCTTCCCCCGCAGGCGGTGGCTACAAGGACGCTTACTGGAAGCCTTACCGATAATTCATACCAGGGAACAAATTCTAACCCCGATGGAAAAAGTTCTTTTTTCTCGACTACAGAGAGACTTAAGCGTTAGCAAGTATTTATGGAAATACAACTAACGCTTCCAAAAATATTCAAGCGGATTTGCTAATTTTGCGA
>JAITOA010000046.1 GCA_031290195.1 Puniceicoccales bacterium
CTCTAATTTTTCCGTGTCGGAAAATTTTTGGAAAGTATACGAAGGACAGGGAGGATTTGACCCTTTTTCGAAACTCGTCAAGATTCCCAGCTACCTACTGGTCAGAGAAATTGGTGGCAAATCACATTCGGTTATCATTTCCCCCATAGAGGCGGAACGATTTCGACTGCAATGCAGCGATTCCCCCATTGCCGGTATTAGCCTATACTCCTCTAGTGGTGGCTTGCTCTGCGGGGAGAGACAATCCGAGAAAACTCACGAAACAGCCATGGCCTGGCTGGCTCTTTACCGCGGTGACGTGCGCGCATTGGACGTCATGGGGGAAAAAAGTCGAAGCCAAGTGCTGGTCAGAAATTCCGCACCGGGACTTGCCGGCCAGGGAACGGAAAGTAAAGGAACGGGCTGGCACAGCCAATGCTGCTTCGATTGGCTTCACCGCTGGCAGGTATTCCGCAACGGAGGAAAAGCGCCCGACAAAGCGGAGAGAAATGAATTGCAAAGCCTCTTCACGTCTACGGATGCCGTCGATGCGCAACTTGCCGTTGTGGAGGAACATTTGCGCAGCTACCTAACTTTTGACGCGCCCGTATCCCACGCCGAACTTCCCCAGACAGCGAAGCCGTTGCAACCGACAAAAATCGCTTCGAAGTCCAATCCGAAGCTAGGGCTCGCTCCAGGTCTCCCTCCGCCTTTGTCCGATGCACCGGAACGCAAACCTGGTCCAAATCTAATTTCCAAGCCGGAGCCCGAGTCAAATCCCGAGCCTATTCCGCCTTCAAATTCTGGGGAGAAGAAAGGTGGTAATGCTGGCCCACCGATAGGTGATAACCCACATGGGGATGACTCGATAATAAAAAACGACGGGGGTACACTCGTGGAAGTTGACTCTTCATTGCCGAAGGAAAACCCGGATGACCCACCAACCGATGCTACGCCGATAAAAGAGACTTCGACGGTGCCGCTGGCGGCGAAAATTGCCATGGGGATCGGCATTGGACTTCTGGTGGCGGCCGCCATAGTGGCTAGCGTCTTTGCGGGACCCATCATTGCCGCCATCGGCGGCCTCATTGCCCTGCTCTTTCTTCCGGGCCTTCTAACCACCGGAGGCGGAATAATTTACTGGCAATTGAATAAAAAAAAGGTCGACGAAGCAATCGATTGATTTCCGCCAAGGGAGGAGTTTCTGCAATCGCATTCCGTTGCACCGCTGGCGGCAAATTTTGGCAAAATATTTTCGTCCCATTGCCGACGGCCAACCCCGCTTCCATACCCGAAACTAGGTGGACCTGGAAAAAGCTCCGGAAAGTTCCCTTCTAGCGATTCCGCGCAGGCGGAGTCCTTGCAGAAGTTGGGCGCAGGGCAATACGGCCAATCCGATTTCTTCGGCAATTTCCTCCACCGTCTTCGCTCCTCCGCCGAGGGAATCCCAGATTTTTCCTTCGTCCTCCGACAGGGTCGGCCGCTCCGCCCGCCGCTGCGGTCTATGTTGCTCCAACGGAAGATCCAATTGTTTCGCCACCGCTGCGGTTCCCTCCAGAGCCTCCACCACGTCGGCTACTTCCGACAGAAGCAGGGCCCCTCCGCGGATAAGTCGGTGACAGCCGACGCTAAAATTTTCATAGATACGGCCGGGGACGGCCAGCAGCGGTTTTCTTTGTTCCCGGGCATAGTTTGCAGACAGCATGCTACCTCCGGTGAGCCCAGTTTCCACGACGATGACCGCGTCGACCATGCCGGTGATAATGCGGTTGCGAATGGCGAAGGTTTGCCGGTCCGCCCGCCGGCCGAAGGAGAATTCGCTGACCAGTGTGCCACTGCGGCGAATTTTTTCGTAGAGCCCGGAATTATCCGGCGGATAGACAATGTCCAAGCCGCAGCCGAGGATGGCCACCGTGTGTCCTCCGGCGGCCAGAGTTCCCGCATGGGCCGCCATGTCAATGCCGCGGGCAAGTCCGCTGACGATCCCGTAGCCCCGCTCCGCCAGGTCTCTGGCAAGGCTAAAGGCAACGCTTTCCCCGTAGTGGGAACAGGCTCTCGTCCCGACGATGGCCACGGATTTCCCCTGCGGCAGAGGTTGCCCTGCCCGGTGCAGTCCGATGGGGGGATTGGCAATTTTTTTTAACGTACCCGGGTAGTCTTCCGCGAAGTAGGGGGAAAATTCCGCTCCGAAATCGGCCATGGACCGCAGTTGCTCCTCCAGGTTAAAACATTCTTTCCAGCGGACGATGGCATTGGCCGCCTTCTGGGAAATGGCGAACTTCCCGAGCAATTGTTCTCCGCCCATGGAAAAAATCTCCGGAAAGTCCATTCCCACGGCTCCGAAGATGGTCAGGAACGTGCGCGGGCCGACTTCGCCGAGCCCGTTAAGTACGAAAGCAGCGTGATTTGGGGAGAGCTCCACCGGACGAACCACAAAAAGAAAAGTGGGACTAAACGGAGGCCGCGCGGCCGGTCGCTTCCCGCCGTTCCCTAGCGAGGAGATCTGCAAACGTCTGCACCCGAGGGTCTCCTTTGCCCGAAAGCTGAACCACATTTCTGGAAGTTAACTTTACCGGGGAACCGCCCCATCCTCTTGCATTTACCTGCGCGGATGCAAAGGAAATCGGATTATTCTTCGGAGGCTTATTTAACTGCTCTACCCGCCGACCTTCGAACAATTCTCCGGGAAGAAGGGGACCATTATCACAGGGAGAGTCGGCCAACGAACCTTGACGACCAACTAACCCCTGCGATCCATAACCGTTGAGTTTATTGAGTTCCATTGCCGTAGCCACCCAGGTGGGACGGCTCAGTCGTCGGCGAGCGAAATCTCCTCCGCCTCCTGCACCATCGTGGCGAATTTATGCATCCAAAATTCGGTCGTGTCAACAAAATCTGCAAGGTTCTCTTCAAATGCCATCGCATTTTGCAAAGGAAGTTGAAAACGCGTCATGATAACAATGGTCTGGGACTGCTTATCAATGGCAATGGTTAGGCCATTGCTGCCATTCCAAAAAAAATTCGTCTCCAACAATCTTTCAAAAATATTCTCCCTGCCGACGAGCGGCACTTCCCCAAGATACGCATACACAAGCAATTGCCCATATTTTTCATCCAATTCCAAATTAAGTACGATTTTGTCGTCGAACATCAGCATGCAATGCCGATTGTTATCCAGCGACAAATCTTCTAAACGCAAGGACTTGGCCAAACGCGCCAATATTTGATTCACTTCTGCTCTCAGGTCCATCTCTGCCTTCCACCAGCTCAGTTAGACATCGCGCCGGAGGTGATTCAAGCATTTTTGCCGGAGATGTCGACGATTTTTTGACGTTGTCACGCATTTTTCTTGCCCGCCGGCCGGCCTTTCCCAAAGAGAAAAATGGCGCGGGCGTAGTATAGTGGTAATACGCGAGCTTCCCAAGCTTGAGCGGAGGGTTCGATTCCCTCCGCCCGCACCGGTGCTTTCCATGGACAAGTTTCCCCCCATCGAAAATTTTCAGCGGCGCCGCGGGGAGCTGGCTACGGAGATGGCCAGGCCTGAGTTCTACGGGGACCGGCGGAGGGCGGCGGAAGTTGCCCGGGAGCACCGGCGGCTGACCCATCTCCTGGAGGTCCACGACCGCTGTGAAAAATTGCAAAAAACCGTCCGGGAGGCGGAGGAAATCCTCGCCGATGACTCCGAAGATTTCTCGTTCAGGGAGGTGGCCCGGGAGGAATTGGAAAATGCAAGGGTGTCGCTGGAGGAAGCAAAATTTCAACTGCTCACCGCCATGGTGCCGGAGGACGCCGATGATTCCCGCAACATTATTCTGGAAATACGGGCGGGAACCGGTGGCGATGAGGCGGCTCTCTTCGCCGGAGACCTTTACCGCATGTACCTTCGTCTCTGCGAATTGCGCCGGTGGTCCACGGAGTTGCTCAGCGCCCACGCCTCCGAATGCGGCGGTTTCAAGGAAGTCATTTTTTCCGTTTCCGGAGAAAATATTTATAAAATATTAAAATATGAAAGCGGTGTCCACCGGGTGCAGCGGGTGCCCGTCACGGAGACCTGTGGCCGCATCCACACCTCCGCCGCCACCGTTGCGGTCCTCCCGGAAGCGGAGGAGGTGGACATTCAAATTGCCCCCGAGGAATTGGAAATTACCGTTTGCAAGGCCAGTGGTCCCGGGGGCCAAGGGGTTAATACCACCGATTCCGCCGTGCAGATCCTCCATAGGCCCAGCGGTACGATCGTTATCTGTGCCGACGAGCGTTCCCAGCAAAAGAATCGGACAAAGGCGATGAAGGTGCTGCGGGCGAGACTTCTGGAAAAAAAACAGCGGGAAGAACGGGAAAAATATGCCAGTAACCGGCGCAGCCAGGTGGGTTCCGGGGACCGCTCCGAGCGCATCCGCACCTACAATTTCCCCCAGAGTCGACTCACTGACCACCGCATCGGATTCACCCTCTACAATTTGCCGGAGATCATGGAGGGAAATTTAGACGCCGTCCTCGACGCCCTCCGGGAAGCGGATTTGCAGGAACGAATTGCGGAACTTTTTGGCGCCGCCTAGGCCTGCGGCCGGAAGTTTCCTTTATAAAATTTAGGAACAGTCTGCCGGGGATGACGAAATATTTTTGTCCGAATTTTTCAGCGGTGAACTTCTGCCGTTGTTTCGATTGTCCCGAAGTGGGGTGGGTGAAGCAGTTCCCGGCGCAGCTCCGCCCGCCGCCTGGCCGCATCCGCGCCGCCATCCGCCGGCAGTTTCGCCAATTCCCGCTCCACGTAGTTGCGGTGGACGCGGCCCATATTCCGTTCCACCTGACGGCGGAGGTCGCTTTCATCCATTTCCATTTCCAGAAATAGAAATCCGCAGGCGCGGCCGCGGTCCTCCTCCGGCAGGGCCGCCATGGCCTCCTCCGGTCCAAGGCCATTCTGCCATTCTCCGATAAAAAAATTAAGCAACTTCTCCGCGGGGACGTCGGCTCTGAGCCAATCCTCCGGGATTAGACTGGCAATGGTTGGACGCCAGGAATCAAGTCTGAGAAAGACGTGGAGAAGAAATTCCCCGGACTGCTTCGGCGGCATTCCCTTCTTTTCCTGTTCTCCGGAGGAAGTTTCGGAGAGCTCCTCCATGGGAAACCATCTGTTCCTGTCCTCCCGCAGAGTTTCCGGGGAGATACCAGTCAATTGGGTGAGTTGTTCGAGCAGGTCCGTCTCCATTGTCCGGGACCCCGCTTCGGCGATGGCGGATAAAATTTGCCGAATTCCTTCCTGTCTGTGGGCATAGGAACGGCCAACCGTCTCCGGAGGCAGATGTGTTGCCACGAGAAATTCCATGGGGGAAACGGCATTCTTTCGCAGGGATCTAAAACCAAAGCTGCCCTCCGCGAGGAGAAATTCATCCGGATCCTTTCCCTGGGGTAGCCGCAGAAGACGCACTCCGATGCCGGCCTTGAAAGCCATGGGAATGAGCCGCAGTGCAGCCCGTTGCCCCGCTTCGTCGCCGTCTAGGAGGCACTCCACCTCGAGGCAGTGGCGCCGCAGCAGGACCAGGTGCTGGAAGGTTATCGCCGTTCCCTGGGCCGCCACCGCCGTCTTTAGTCCGCACTCCCAGCAGCGCAGACAGTCCAGCGGGCCCTCCGTCAGCAGAAATGGCTTACCACCCCCTTCGACGGCCGTGCGTGCCAGGTGCAGGCCGAAGAGTACGCTGCCCTTATGGAAAATGGGCGTTTCCGGAGAATTGATGTACTTGGCGCTCTCTTCGCCGGCGGTAATTCCCTCCAATGCTCTTCCGGAAAAGGCGATGACGCGGCCCAGCGGGTCGTGGATGGGAATCATGAGACGGCCGCGGAATCTTGGGAAAATTCGGTCACCTTCCTGCCGACGGAAGAAGAGTCCCGATGCCACGAGGGCTTCCGGAGGAAAGGTGCGGAACAGTTTGTCCACGGCACCGTGACCGTCGCCGGGGGCCAGTCCGATGCCGTAGATCTCCGCACTTTCCAGGGAAAATTTTCGCCGGCGGGTCCAATAGATGCGGGCGCCGTCGCCGGGGACCGTGGCGGAAAAAAAATATTCCTGGAAAATTTTCGCCATGTGTCCGTGGATGGCAAGGAGGGTGGCCTTGGAGATACTCCCCCCCCCGGAAGACCCGGAACCGTCCTCGTATTCGAGGGGAACGGCATATTTTTGCGCTAGAAATTCCACTGCCTCGGAAAAGGTTATCTGCTCCCTAAATTGGAGAAAATCGATGACGTCGCCGCCCTTGCCGCTGCTGTAGCATTTAAAATATTTTTTCTCCGGGTGCACAAAAAATGACGGTGTCCGCTCTTCGTTGAAGGGACTTAATCCGCGGAAGTAGGCACCGGAACGTCTCAGATTCACATAGGCGCCGACGACGTCGCAGATATCCACCCGCTCGCGGAGGGCATCAATGCTGGAGCGACGAATGGATGCCATGGGAGTCATTGCTAGGGACATTTCCCGGAGATGCAAAGTAAATGATTGCGGACCGCCGGTGACCCCGCGGCCCAGCGCGCTGGGTCGTTGGCTTTCCTAGGAGGTCCCACAAATTGGGGCTAGGCGCCGCCGGCCGCCGCACCCCCACGGAAGAGAAGCAGCCGTTCCACGGCGTCGACGTCGACGGCCGGAGTGGAAGCTCCGGAGGCGAGAAGGATCCGGGAAAATTTTGACAATTCCATTCCTTGGAGTTCCGCGGCCGTTTCCACGTGTGCCGTGGGAACGGCCATCGACGCCGCTAGACGGGAAAGGTTACGCGCATTTGAGGAGTGGTGTCCGCCCACGATCACCGCACAGTCGTAGGATCCCGTTTCCAGCCGGCGCAGAAGCTCTTCCTGCCGTCTTCGAGTGCTGGAGCAAATGGTTGGAACCACCTCTGCCCGGGGAATTTTCTCCAAGACTCTAGAAGCAAATGCATTGAAGGTGTCAATTCCGGCCGTCGTCTGGGCAAGAATGGCCACCGGGCGTCCTTCTTGAATCGTAATCTTTGCCAGTTCATCCGCCGATTTGCAGGGAAAAATATCCTTTCCCCCGTGGGCCAGCAGCCCCGCCGTTTCCGGGTGATTTTCCTCGCCGAAAAAAATCAGGAAGTAACCCCGTCGCCGTAGCCGTAAAATGAATCCGGCGGACCTGCCAACGTCCGGGCAGGTTGCGTCGAACACTCTGCAGCCGAGGCCGCGCAGCCATGAGCGCCTCTCCGGACCAATGCCGTGGGCTCGAATTAAAATGCAATCCCTGGGCCCCCAGCGGCGGTCAAAGCCATCCCAGGTCACCACGTTTTTCTTTTCCAAGGTTTTTCCGACGGTGCCGTTGTGGACCAGCTCCCCGTCCACGAAGACGTTCCATCCGGCGGCGGCCAGACTTTCCGCCCTTCCAACGGCGCGGCGCACGCCGTGGCAAAATCCACAGTCCCGGCAGCGGTCCACCCGGACGGCGGCGGCCGGTTGCCCGCCGTCGCCGTTCCTGTCAGAGGGTTCTCGGCCTGCGCTCTTCTTTGCAGCACACACGGCATTTGCTGTTCGGAGGGAATCCACTAGCGGAACATTCTCTGAAAAAATCCCACCTTTTCCACCGACGCCTGGCCCATGCTCTTTGCGAAGGTTTCCAGCTTTTCCCGCTGCTCCTTGGTTAATTTATCGGGAACTTCCACCTGGGTCTGCACGAATTGGTCGCCCCTTTGCTCCCGATTGAGGATTGGCATTCCCTTGCCCCGGAGACGAAAAACTGTCCCCGATTGCGTCCCGGCGGGGATTTTAAGCATACCGTGGCCGTCGAGGGTGGGAACTTCCACTTCGCCGCCGAGGACGAGGACGGAAAAGGGAACGGCAACGGAGATGCTGAGTCCATTGCCTTCCCGCAGAAAGAGCTGATCTTCTTTCACGTGAATCACAACGTAGAGATCTCCGGGGGATGCACCGGGACCGCCACATTCGCCGCCGCCGGCCGACCGCAGCTGCGTGCCCGTTTCCACGCCGGCGGGGATGCGCAGGCAAATGGAATGTCGCCCCTGGACGCAGCCCTTCCCTCCGCATCCTTCGCAGGGATGGGCAATTACCTTTCCTGTCCCCCCGCAGCGGGAACAGGTTTGGGACATTTGGAACATTCCTCTGCTGGTGACCATGACCCCACGGCCCCGGCAGGAGGGGCAAGTTTCCGGATTTTTCCCTGGCGCACAGCCATTTCCTCCGCACTTGGAGCAGGGGATCGGTCGGCGGTAGGTGATTGTTTTTTCCGTTCCGGCAAATGCCTCCCTAAGGGTGATTTCCAGATCATAGCGCAGGCTGTTGCCCGACCGGGGACCTCCGGAGGAATTTTGCTGGCCAAAAAAATCTGTTTGGCCGCCAAAAAAGTCGCCGAAGCCGCCCATGCCCCCAAAAACTTCCTTGAAGAGATCGAAGGGATTTTGAAATCCCCCGGCAGCCTGCCCGCTAAAATTGTTTCCCATGCCGCCCCCGGGCTGGAACGCCGCGGTCCCAAATTGGTCGTAGGTTGACCGTTTTTTGGGGTCGCTAAGAACCTCGTAGGCCTGGGAAATTTGCTTGAATTTTTCCTCCGCGGCCTTGTCGCCTTGATTCTTGTCGGGGTGGTATTTGACCGCCTGCTTCCGATAGGCCTTTTTGATCTCCTCCGCCGAAGCCCTCCGTTCGACCCCAAGCAGCTCGTAGTAGTCTTCCGCCATGGCAGTCTCTCCCGATTAGTTTTCCGACGGTGAAGAATCCCCTCCGCCCTCCGTCTCCTCCGAGACTCCTTCCGCGCCCGGAAAA
>JAITOA010000020.1 GCA_031290195.1 Puniceicoccales bacterium
TTTTGTTTGAACACACTCTCTCGGAGAGAGTTGCGCGAAGCAAGCCCATTTTTAACGGCCGTTGATTCCGGCGCCCATGCGGCTTGGAGTGGGAAAGTATTTTTGCAAGAGGTCTAATAGATGGGAATTGATGGAGTGGTCGACGGCGCACTCCGTTCGGCCATCCATGAGGCCGGGAAAACAACCCATTCTTCCGTTCCCCATTTGTCCGAGAGCTCGCGGGTAGTGTCCGGATTTTTACTTAAAAAATTAGCGCTGAGTTCTTCGGCAATTGGGAATATAGTATTGTTCTTTCGAAACCAAACAACTGTTTTATCCTTCCCATTTATCTTAATTTTTGGAAGACTCACATCTTCACTGCTTATATTCCTGAATTCACAGTAGACTTCATCGCCTCCGGGAAAGGTAAAGTTTTCAATTTCCACGGTGCTGTTACTAGACGGTTTATATGAGACAGAGCATTTAGTTACTTCTTTGCTACCTGATTCCTGTCTATTTGTTAAAATAATATGCTCAACTGCCGCTGAATCGTCGTTAAAAACAATACCCTTAGGTTGATTGAAATCTAAAATATACTTTCCAATGGTATCATTTTCTTGCCGATGTAAAATGCGGATTTGTTCGCTAACAGAGAGACCTTCCGGAAGTTGAAATAGGAGTCCCCCTTCGGGCTCCAGCTGTTCGGAAAAAATTTCAACGTTGGTGATTGATGATCTATATCCCGGCGGAATTTCAGCGACGGAGTGCATTATCTTTTCGCATGTGATTTCATCACTTCCGACGACGTTACGGTGGCGCGCGAGAAATGAAAAAGTGTCATCTCGAAACATTCTGATTTTGCTTGTTAAAAATTCAAATTCGCTAGAGGGTTTTATCCCTTTTAGATCGAAGTTAAATGAGCTGCAATAGTGCACCCCAATAAGAGTACGTTGATTGCAATAACACTGGAGAGGAATTTCCTCCACTGCAATCGAGTGCGACTCCGTATGCTCGGGCCCACCACAGGGCCCGTCGCCAATGTAAATATTACACAGCTTATTGCAATCAATAAAACACGTTTCCAGGTGGGGAATGACCGTTGCATCAGTTAGCTCGCCACAGCCTTCAAAAGTAACACACTTTAGACGTTTAGGGAAAACATCAAAAATTTTCCGCACACTGAACTCCGCGATATTTAGAATGTTAATAAAATTTACTTCTACTAAATTCTCAGCGGTTTCGGCCCTAATTACCAAGCCTTCCGGAAGGCTTCCAACGAATGTAAGCACTTCTACATTACTACATTTTTTAAGTGTTTCGTTGAAGCTTTCTGCCGTATTTTCTTCTTCAAATTGAATGGAGCAATCATCTCCATATCCCTCAAAAAAAAGCTTTCCTTCGCGGCATTCAAGAAATTTCAAATATCCAAGGCGAGAGAAATCGAATCTTTGGTCATCGTCGATAATATCTTCCACATCAGGTGCTGGACCTAATTCGATTTCTTCATTAGGTGCTGGACCTAATTCATTGCCTTCGCCGTCTTCTTCGGGTATCTCGTTGACGGGTTTTGGCTTTCCAGTTTCCGCATTGCTACTCGACGTTACCTCCGGACTTACGATCTTCCAAATAAATAAGCCAATCAGGGCGGCGGCGACGGGGCCGCAAACGGCAAGAACAGGTAAAATTGGCAAGGAAATGGAGAAAATACAAACACAGGCGGTGGCCACAACGGCTGCAAGAACGACCCCAGCTACCGCGGGCAGCACCCAGGATTTCGTTGAGATACCCCGGAACTCATCCAATGGAGAAAGCGCTTTTATTTGAAAGTTTCTACCCGAAGAATGCCAAAAGTCAACGCAAATACTTTTATGGCAGTTGCAAAATTCATAGCGCCTAACAAATGGAGCTCGCCATGATGTTACGCAGGCAGAAAATCTCCTCCGAGGCCTGATGGGGACAGCGATTGAGGGCAAAGGCTACTGTTCCAACCTCCTTCGAAATAGACTCGCGGCCAAGGACATGCGGTTCGTCGCGCACGCGCGCGCGAACATGGTGGAGAAGGAAACACGCCGGAGGAAAAAAAATTGCTCAGGGGACGAAATTTGGTGGAACGGTGCATAGGAAATTTGAAGCGGCACATCGGCGACAGTTTCTCTCGCTTTCGCGCATGGGGAGCGGTTCAAGCGACCATTCTCCTGGGTATAACGGCACTAAATCTAGGTCTATGAGTTTTGCAACTGGCATTATCCGGAATATTTTGGCTATTTCATTGCCCCTGAAGGAGAAAAAAATTTAATAGCCGTATTTTCTCCTTGAAAATTTACTTTTTTACAGCCAGCACTTGGAGACTATGAATTTTCAATTGTTTGGTAGATTTGCATCCCTAAAAACAGATCGTGGGACCGGGAGTATGGGAAAAATCGATGGTTTATCCGATGGGGATGGGGCAACTTCCCCCACCAAACCTCCTCAAAATTTAGGTGGACCGAATGGTGGTCTTCGTTTTGGATTTTTCTTACGGGGATCGGAAAGTGGTCGAGCTTTCCCTTTTCCGACACACAAATCTCTTCCCATCTACGAAAACAAGCAGGCAATGGCCGGCAATCCGGGAGATGATATGCTCGAATCAGACCACAAGAAACAGGTTTGTGCCTTCGTTGGAGATCTAAAAATTGGCAACGGTATCTACGATACATTTGGTGATCTGCGCCTCAATAATCCAGGGACTTACCTTCCTTCTGCGGACGGACGGACCGAAGCTTTGGTCCCGAAGTCAATCGCCGTATTTCTCCAAAGACATCCGGTTCACGGTGGCAATACAAGCATTTACAATGATGATGCCTATGCGGAGTCGTTCATGTGCACCCACATCACCACCAATCCGGCAACTTCACTTTTCCCTCTATCCGAGTGGCGGAACATTTTTGGGCCTTCCGACATCCGTGGCCATGACATAAATTTGGTTGGGCGAAGTTCCATTTCCTCTCACCCATTTGCCAATAATTCGCAAAAAATTGTCTTCAAAAAAGTCTTCGATGTCATTGCAGCTCAAAGGGAAAGTAATGCGTCATCACAAATATTTCTCATTTTTGACGTTTCATCGTCCGCCCCGTACTTGGGACAGGAAAACATCCGCCGAATGGTCCAGTTTGACGGCGACAGAAACATTGATTTAGCGGCGGACATTTGGGGACTCTGCGCCTATTCCATGGCGGAATCGTTCTGGGCATTGCGAGAAGATACGGGGAAGTTTGAAGTGGTCGGAGAAGATTTCCAAGATTGGACCTATGACAGAGCGTTCGACGGATCAATTACGGTGAATGTGACATATAAGAATCATCCCATTGTATACACGAAACGGCACTTCGAAGATGGAACGGCGGCCAATAGTGAAATCCTATTCAAATGGTGCCGATTTATCTTCAATGAAAGGAATGCATTTTCCGAGCATACTGGCATTCCAGTCGAACGCCTAATCCCCCATTTCCACTGCAGTGCCGGCGTCGGACGTAGCGCAACTCTCCTCTGCGCCTACAACCTATACCTCGTTGTAAATGAGGCTAAAAAGCTTGGAATTCCGATTTGCTATGACGTCGGCCAGCAAAGAACATTGCTTACGCACGGGCACGTCAACCTCGCCAAGGTCTTGAGAGATCTCCTCTTTAGCGGAAGAAACGCGCGCAGCGCCTTTGTTCAAAATTATGTCCAATTTTCTTCGCTGGAAAAATTTAGCGAGTTTCTTGTGCGTCCCAACCCGGGGGAAATTGTTCCTCTCCCCGGCAAGAAAATAATTTCTTTTGCTGGCAGAACAGTATCTGAGACCTACCACAGTTCGTCCGACGATGACGATGAATGGGATGGGAAGCCACGGGGAAGCGGAGAGTCGAGATTTCCGCGTTCTCGGCATCTTGCATCCTTCGCCGACCTCGGTGAAGGCGAAGTACCGCCGGAGAGAGGGCCAGATTTCCCGGTTGCTTTGTCCGAAGATGGAGCTGCCGAAGATGGAACGCAGTCAAAGGGCTTGGCAATATTTGGCTCCCCAACGCCGGGGAATGGGATTGCGGGTTTGGACGCCGATGATGATTTCTGAAAATTTCGTCCAGGGTGACGGCTTGAAAGCCGAGCTCGAAGAATATTTTCAACGTGAAGCCGTCCGGTGACCGTTGACTCCTCCGGGTCCTTTGCTCCATTCTGTTTTCCCATGGAAAAGACAGCGTGTTTCCTTGAACCGGCAATCAACTCCGTTGATTTGCTGATCATTGCCGCGGAGTGCTCCGGAGATGAACTGGGCGCGGAGCTTATCTCCGATTGCCGCCGATTACGGCCGGAAATGGCCATCTACGGCATTGGTGGCGCCAATATGCGGTCGGCTACTCCTCATTTTCTCTTTGATCTGGTGGAGCATGCGGTGATGGGATTCGTCGAGGTTTTGAGGCATCACCGCTTTTTCCGCCAATTCATCCGGGAAACAATCGACTGGATCGTCAGAAGCAAACCCCGACGAATTTGCTTCATCGACTCTCCGGCCCTTGGACTGCGCATTGCCCAGGAATTGACCGGGCGCGGCATCTCCCGGAAAGGCGGCGGCGCCATTTCGCTTTTCCAATACGTTGCCCCCCAAGTTTGGGCCTGGAAACCGCAGCGACGCTTTGCCCTGGCTCATTGCCTAGATTCCCTTGCCGTCCTTTTTCCATTCGAAGTAAAATCCTTTTCAGACACGGAGTTGCCCGTCACCTACACGGGACACCCCTTCATCCATAGCTCTACCCCTAGCCTCGTCCGCTACGAAAAAAATGGCCGCATTCTTCTATTGCCAGGAAGTCGTCGTACCGTGGTCCAGAGAAATTTTCCCACCATGCTGGACACAATCGGAGAACCGGCTCTCCGGCATTTTTCCGGAGTGGATTGCCTTCATCCGACGGAGGACATTGGGACAATGATTCGCGAAGAAATTGCCCGGCGGTCCGACATGGAGTTTAAGGTGCAACTCATTTCCACGGAGGGAGCTAAAATTCACCCCATCGAAGCCCAGGCGGTCCTTGTCACCGCCGGAACCATGTCCCTGCGCTGCGCCCTGGAAGGACTCCCGGGGCTCATCGTCTACCGCACTCACCCCATCACCTACTGGCTTTGCCGGCGAATGATTCGGGTGCCCTACATCGGCATTGCCAGCATTCTTCTGGGCTATGAGTGCTATCCTGAATTTTTGCAAAGTGAAGCAAAGCCAAAAATTCTCGCGGAAGCTCTAACGCAATTTTCTAAGGCGCGGGAGGAATTTGCCGTCGTCGCCAGGGAACTGCGAATTCTCCTAAATGATCGCAGCCGGTCCGCGGCGGAATGGCTCATGGATGGCCTTTTCTAGGGACGAAAAGGACTCGATATTCCGGCGAAAATCCGGAAAATCTGAGGGAAAATCCGCATTTTCCCATTGCCAGCGGTGTCTGTTTTCATCCCATGGCGTGGGATGGGTGACCACGATGGACGAACGGCATTGGTGACGGGGGCTAGCCGGGGCATCGGTCGGGCCATTGCGTTGCAACTCGGCCGGGAGGGCGCCCGGGTACTCTGCGTGAGTCGTTCCCTGGCATCCGGGGAAGGGACGGTGGAGGCACTGCGTTCCCTGGGGGCAGAGGCGCGGGCATACGCCGTTGATGTCGCAAAAAAGACCGACGTTAGGGTTGCGTGCGAAGATATTTTGCGGGAATGGGGCCGGGTAGATATCCTGGTAAACTGTGCCGGAATTAATAGGGATAATCTGTTGCTACGGATGTCGGACGACGATTGGGATGTCGTCCTGCGCACGGATCTAGATAGCTGCTTCGCATGGATCAAACACCTCTGCAGTCCAATGCTCCGGAATCGCTGGGGGCGCATCATCAATGTTTCTTCGGTAATTGGCATTACGGGCAATGCGGGGCAGTCTAACTATGCCGCCGCCAAGGCAGCGGTCATCGGATTTACAAAGTCCATTGCCCGGGAATTTGCTCCCCGCGGTGTTACCGCCAATGTCATCGCTCCGGGGTTCATTCGAACGGATATGACCGCGGCACTTTCGGGAAAAATTAGCGGACAAATTTTGGAGCAGATCCCCCTAAGATTTTTTGGAGAACCGGACGACATTGCCATGGGAGCATCCTTTCTTGCTTCTTCCGGTGCCCGCTACGTCACGGGTCACGTCCTCACCATCGACGGCGGCATGGCAATGGCCTAGGGGTTGCCGCCCCAAAAAGTCCGGAAGGCCACCGCGATTGTCTTTTTTTGCGGTGCGTTTTCCCCTGAACATGCGCGGCGTGAATTCGTTCCCGCTAGCACAATTTCCTTTTTTCTTGACATTTGTTTTCTCCATGTTAGGAGAACCATCAATGATATCGGAAACCCCATATGTTTTTTTACCCGTGTCCGATGCCTATCGAGGATTAAAGTGTGACTTTTCTATCGGGAGTGTTAGTAAGTTTCGCACCCTAATCGTTGGGACCATCGTTACGCTGCTGGTTCCTCTAAAAGTTACCGGGTGTCTGCTTTCACTTCTTCTCAACTATGCCTATTTGCCAGTTTCTCTGGTTGCTGTTGGTCTGGTGTTGCTCCTTCGCAAAATTGGTCTCATGGATCCCGTGGTAAAGAGTACGCACACCACAATGAAGGATACGTACGAGGAAATCAATGTGTCCGATGGAGCGTTATGCTTTCTTTTGGCCGGGTTCTGGCCTTGTTTTGCTTCACACATCATGGCGAAGCTTACGATTGCAGGCAAGCCGGATGAATCTACTTATATCGCAAAATTACATTTCGTTATCATTAAACTTACACGCCTTATTATTGGTTTGCAACAAAGCACCTAACTAGACACCGTATCCGCTTCCGAGCTGGTCAGTGGGGACCTTCTTTCCCGCCGCCAGAACTTTCTATTTTTTCGTAGATTTTCCGTTTCATAGCATGGATTTGCCGGTTAGAAGGCCGCACCGATGCGGAGGCCGCCCGACCAGCCATCCCTGGCACCCGCCGTTGCCCGGATGCCGCCGCTGAGGACCCAGCGGCCGGAGATCTTCCGGTCCACACCGACCTCGGCGAAGCCGCAATTGCGTCGGTCATCGCCGACCTTTGGGAGGGCCGTTGCTCCGATTGTTCCCCCAATTCGGCCGTCGAACTCGTGTTCGAAGCCGATGCCGCAGAAGATATTTCCGTCGACTTTTAACTCGCTGCAGTAGCGCAGACCCAGCTGGCCCCGGAGAGAATTCACCGCATCGACGTGTAGCTCCGCGCCCCCGGCCGTCGGAAGGTCGCTCCTGGTTCTCCGGGTCCAGGAAAATTTCCCGTAGCCCTCGAGGGATTCCTCCGCGGAGATTCGAAACTGCCGGCCGAAAGACCCTTGGACGCCGTGGTAGCTGGACTGGCCGTCGTAGCTGCGGCAGCAATCGGTGCCGGAGTCATCGCGGACTTTCCCCCTGCCGCCGCGGACAATGAGTGCGAGGTCGGTCCCGGAGGCGAAGCGCTGCTTCGCGAAGAAATTGGCCCCATGGTGGCGCACCTTCCCGCCGCCGCCGCCGAGGGATTGCTCCACGTCGTAGTCGTCCAGACTGCTCTCCGCGGCGACGCCGGCGAGGAAGTT
>JAITOA010000043.1 GCA_031290195.1 Puniceicoccales bacterium
TTTTCCGCCGCCCTGGCGGATTAAAAATCCGGCCATGGCGCCGCCGGTAAATTCTTCCCTGCAGAAGAGGTTAATTCCGTGGTCATAAATTTTTCCGTCGGCATTTTCCGCTCCGTCTACCCTATAGTTTCCCGCGGAACTTTCCAGGGCACAGCCAACGAGCAACTTTCCACCCCTATTTTCTACGCTATGCATACCTCCCAGAACAAAGGAGCAGCCCCTGTAGTTGATGGAGTCTGTGGATAGGTCACCCCCTCGAATCGAAGAAAAAAGGAGAAATGCGGGGGGCGGGGGGCTATCCATCCATCCGTCGACGATGCTTTCCACGTGGTCGCCGCTAAAATTTACCGCGGTGGTCCGCGCCGCAATGCTTGCCTTTCTATTCCTATGGAGAAATGGAAAGAAAAAGTGAATGATGGATTCCGTTGAAATGTCATCACCCCAATCGTCGGAATCATCGGGGTTTTCAGCGGTAATAGGCATGACGTCAAGGGAAAATAGGTATTGTAACGCTTTATCTATGAAATCTTTATGCTCTTCATCCCATTCCTTTAGGATGATGCTTCCCCAGTCGTATGCATACCTAATGTTTCCAGAAGATACAAAATATAATTCTTCGCAACTTATAACTGGCTCCACGGCTATGATTAGGCCAATTTTTATGTAGATAGATAGAAGATTTGGAAGTATTTCAACGGTTCTATTGCCATTGTAGGTATATTTGATGCGGCAGTCACTGAGGCCAATCTCTCCGAAAACCGTTATTGCGCCGATAGTTTCGTCGAAGTCGTGGCTAATATCTCCAGTTCGGCATATGGAATCGATGCCGTCAATGAAGCCGGGTCATGTGAAGATTGTCCCTGTGAATGTCCGGCAGCGCCATTTTGGCCAATTGATTGTCCTGGACATAGGCTTGGACGCTCCTTAACACTTCATCAACGTAATCGTTGGCAACCGCGGCGGGGCTGTCCGAGGGAAACAGCGCTGCGAAAGCCATCGCCATTCCGCTAAATGTTAAAATGACACGTCCAATGAGACGTTGCAGTCGAGGCCTCCATCGAAAACTTCTACCCCAACTCTCCATTTTGCCTGACCCTCCCACTGGGATCAGTGTAAATTTTTTTGGGCAAATCACAAGTTTTTAGCAGAAAATGTGATGCCCTTGGCCAATCGGGATGGCATCCATGTCTTGGAAAATCGGATCATTGCCTCCCAAAAAATTTTCATTGACGAAGGTGGCCGTTGGTGGCCGTAAATTTTTCCCATGGGGCGGGTTTGCGTGGCAATTTCCGGCGGCGTTGACAGTGCCGTTGCTGTCCATCTTCTTCTGAAGCAGGGGCATGCCGTTGAAACCGTCCACATGCGCACCTGGCAGAGTGAGGACGGCGCCGGAGAATGTCCCTGGAGGGAGGACCTGGAGAGTGCCCGCTCCGTCGCAGAATTTCTCGGAGTTCCGTTTCGCGTCGTTAGCATGATGTCCCACTACCGCAATTGTGTGGTAGATCCTCTCATCGGAGGCTACGCCGGTGGGATAACCCCCAATCCGGACATGCTCTGCAATCGGCACATTAAATTTGGCCGTCTCCTGGAAAATGTTCTGGAATCCGGCTGCGATTTTCTTGCGACGGGGCACTACTGCCGGTTGAAAAGACGCTGTGGAGGCGAATGCTCCCTGCATTCCGGGCTCGATGGGACCAAGGACCAGTCCTATTTTTTGGCAGCCGTTCGTCGGGAGGTCCTTCCCAGTCTCCTCTTTCCCATCGGTAACCTGACGAAGGTGCAGGTTCGGGCCATTGCCAGGACGGTTGGCCTTCCCAATGCAGGGCGCCGGGATAGCCAGGATATTTGCTTCCTCGGCGGAAAAATTTCCATCCGGGACTTTCTCGGTCGTCACCTTGCCGCGTCTCCCGGAGACATCGTGACCAGGGACGGTCGGCTCCTAGGCCAACACAGGGGCCTTTTCCGCTATACCATTGGCCAGCGCAGGGGCATCGGAGTACCTTCCAACCGTGACTTTGAAAACTACGTCGTCATCGATAGGGACGTGCACCACAATCGCCTGGTCGTTGCCTTCGAATCCGACGCAGGAAACGATCTCTGGACGTCCGAGGCAAACCTCCATTCCGTAAATTTTCTCTGTGCCCCCCTCTCCGGCTGCCGGAAGTTATCCGCTAAAACTCGCTACCGCGACGCCTCCGTTCCCGTCACCGTCACCTTTGGTCACAGTGGAACCGCCCACGTCGCCTTTGTGCGACCCGAGAGAGCCCTGGCCGCAGGGCAAACCCTGGCATTCTACCGGGGAAGCCGGTTGCTCGGTGGCGGCATTTACGAATCCATGCCACGCGAACCGCAATGGAGAGAACCCCAATAACCCAGACATATTCCCGTGGCCGGGGCCTGTGGGCCTACTCCACGGAAGTAACATCCCTAGGAAAAATTTCTGCGGAGGGAGGGCATTTTCGGTCCACCGGCCAGTCCACCGGATATTCCGCCTACCAGTGTATCGCAGGGGGAAGCTAGCACCCACTGTACCGGTTGCTGGAGTGTCTGCTTCGGTGGCCTCGAAACCAACGCCACCACTTCATCGAACGAATCGGCGGATAGACCATCCCGCTTCCTCATGACCGTTTCTTTCGCGCTGGCCTCACACACAATTCTATACCCATCTTGGGTATTTCCATTTTCTCCGAAACAAAAAGATTGACGATACGCTTCCATGGTCGGAACGTGTAGGCCTGTTTAGCGGACAATGCAATACATTTGCATTGCGTAGGTGGTAGTTTTTTTGGAAATAGTTCCATGGTTTTTTGCCGTTCCGCCCTCCGTTTTTTAGCCGTTCTTATTCTGGCTGCGGCGCTGGATGGCTATTTTCCAGGGACCAGTTTCCTTCTCGGTTCTTCCAGCCTCTTTGCCGTGCTATCCTGGTCCTTCCTTCCCTTTTGCCGGGCCGCGGTGGCCGCCTTTTCCTTCGGGCTTTTTTTGGACGGCACCCACCTCTCCCTTCTCTTCGGAGTCAATGCACTTTCCTCTGCGGGTTTCGTTTTTTGTCTGCGGCTATGCCACCGGCACATTCTCCTCGGAACCCCGCGCCGTCTCTTCGCAGCCACCTGCGTCCTAACAGCGGTCCACTACGTCATTCTCTCGATTTCAGGACCGGCGGTTTCCGGATTCCTTGCCGCCGGTTCCTGCCTACTGTCCTGCATTTTCAATGGCTGCATCCTGCTACTCCTCCCCGGTACCCTGGGGGGCCACCGGGAAAATTTCTCCTCCCGGTCAAATAATTTGTCCCGGCAATCGGGTGGGAATTTTTGACAAAATCTCGGAGGAAAAGGCGGCGCAGAGAAGTTCCTTCGCGGCTTCCTCGCAGATCCCACGGCTGCGCAGGTAGAAAAGTTCATCCGGACGCGGTCCCCCGATGGTGGCTCCATGGGTGCAGGCGATGCCGTTTCCGTGGATGGAAAGGACGGGCGCCGTCGCCAACCGTGCCGTCGGAGCAAGGAGCAAGTTGCGGCTATCCACGGCAGCCGAACATGGGCCTATTTTCGGTGCAGAAGAAATTTCTGAAATTATTTTTAGGTGGGAGCCGCCGTCGGCCACGGCTCGGACCGTGCTCGCCGAATGGGTTCCGCCGGCCCCGTGGTGGAGGTGAAGATCGAGGGAAAGCCTCTGCTTTTTCTTCCCATGCAGTAGAACAAAAATTTCCGCGGAGGCGCCGGGAGCGACCAGTTCGCAGCGAAGGCGGCGGTGAATGGTGCCGGTTGCTTCTCCGGGAGAAACGTGGAGAATGTAACGTAGCCGTCCATGACCCCTAATAGTCACCCGTTCCTCCGCGGAAATTGCCCGCCCGTCCACGGCGCAGAGTTCCCCGGAAATTTCCGCCGGCAATGCCGCCGCGGCACTTTCCAGAAAAATGGTTACCTCGGACCCGGAGTCCTCAGCCACGGGACACCTCCCCGGCGGTGGTTACCTTTTCCATTTCCATCTCAATGAGCCGCTTGAGCTCTACTCCGTACTCCATGGGAAATTCGCGGATCAATTCGTCGAAGAAGCCATTTACCAGCAGACCCAGTGCCTGGGATTCGCCAATTCCTCTCTGCCGCAAATAGAAAAGCTGTTCATCGGAAATTTTTGAAACGGATGCCTCGTGCTCAATGACGTTGCCGGTGCCGCCGCAATCCATGTGGGGGAACGTCCTGGAGATGCTGTCTTCCCGGAGAAGGAGTCCGTCGCAGCGACTGTGGCTACGGCACCGTTCGAAGCCACCGGCCATGGAAATGGTGCCCCGGTAGATTGCGGATCCGCCCCCGATGGAAAGAGATTTTGCCACCACTCGCGAATGGGTCTTGGATGCCCGGTGGACCATGCGGGCACCGGTGTCCTGCAGTTGCCCGTCCTTGGCGACAGAAATGGATAGAACGGAACCACTTGCCCCCTCACCGGCCAGGATGACGGATGGGTATTTCATTGTGAGTCGGGAGCCGACGTTGCAGTCAATCCAGCGTACCGTCGCATTTTGATGGGCTAGAGCTCTCTTGGTGACAAGGTTGTAGACATTGGCGGACCAGTTTTGCACGGTAATATATTGGACTTCCGCCCCCGCTAGCACGACGACTTCCACCACCGCCGCGTGGAGGGTGGCCGTTTCAAATTTCGGAGCCGTGCAGCCCTCCAAATACGTCACCCTAGCATTTTCCCCGACGACGATAAGGGTCCGTTCGAACTGGCCGGAGCGTTCTGCGTTGATGCGAAAGTAGGCCTGGAGTGGGCGGTCAATTTTCACACCCGGTGGCACGTAGATGAAACTTCCCCCGCTGAAAACGGCCCCGTTGAGGGCACTGAACGGATTTTCCGCCGCGGCGACGACGGTGCCAAAGTAGGGTCGAAAAAGGCTTTCGTAGCGCAAAAGCCCCTCCGAGGAACTCACAAAAATGACACCCTGCCGTTGGAGGTCATCTTTGAGGTTCGCATAGGCCATTTCGCTATCGAATTGGGCCTCCACCCCGGCCAAAAATTTTTTTTCCTGTTCCGGCACGCCGAGGCGGTCGAAGGTTTCCTTCACCTCCGCGGGAACGTCCTCCCAGCGATTCCCGGTCCCATCCCCCCGGGCCAGGTAGCAGCGAATATTTTCGTAGTCCAAGTCAGACTTTTTCATGGGAGCCCAGTCGGGCATCTCCAATCGCCGAAAAAGTTCCAGCGCTTCCAGGCGAAACTCCAGCAACCACCGGGGTTCCTCCTTGTGGCCGGAAATGTAGCGCACGGTGTCCTCCGTGAGTCCACTGCCCGCGTCGTAGGCGTAGTCGGTGCCGTAGGAAAAATCTCCGGCGGCGGAAGAAAAATCCAGGTCCTGGGGTGCCATTGTATCCTTCAAAAAATTACTGAAATCCCTTCACATCCAGTTCTCTGGCCAGTTCCATGCCCCCGGAACGGAGCAAACTCCCATCCTGCAGGAGGTGGACTCCGTCCGGGGACAGGGACTCCAAAAGTCGCTGGTAATGGGTCACCAATAGGATCCCCGCCCCCTCCTGCTGCAGACTTCGGAGCGTTTGCACCACAAGTCGCAGGGCATCCACGTCCAGTCCGCTGTCAATTTCGTCCAGCAGTAAATAGCGCGGTTTCAACAGGAGAATTTGCAGCAGTTCGCAGCGCTTTTGCTCGCCGCCGGAAAAACCGTCGTTGGTGGACCGGGTGGACCAGGAGCGGTCCATGCCCAGGGCGTCCAATGCTCCGTGGAGTTCCCCGTAGAAGGCCATGATGTCCAGGGATTTTCCCGGGAGTAATCTCTCCTGGCGGGCCGCCCGAAGCAGCTGCGCCAGGCTAATGCCCGGGAGTGCAACGGGGCTCTGAAAGGCCAGGAACAGGCCCCGCCGGGCGCGCTCCTCCGGGGAGGCAGCGGCGACGGAAAAGCCATCCAGCAAAACGGAGCCGCTACTAATGGCATAGTCCGGGTGGCCGGCGAGTGCCTTCAGCAAAGAACTTTTCCCGGCCCCGTTGGGTCCCATGAGAACCCGCAGCTCTTCGGGCCGCAGCTCCAGGGAGAAATCCCGAACCAGCCGCCGGTCTCCGTGGTCCACGCATACATTTTGAAGGGATAGGGCGCCATCCATCGGGGACACCTTGCCGTCGGTCCCGCCTTTGTCCAGGGATTTTTCCATCCGCGCAGGTCCTAGGGACGCCGTTTCATTTCCAGTGCCCAGCGGTAGCAATCGCCGTAGCGTTCCACGGATTTTTTCCAGGAAAAATCCATGGCCATTGCCCTTCGGATGAGGACTTTCATGTGTTTGGGTCGGTCGTAGTAGGTGGAGGTGGCCCAGCCAATGACATCGTGGAGGCTATTTTCGTCCAGGTGATCAAAAACAAATCCGGTTCCGTCTCCGGTGGCCTCGTCGTAGGGAATAACCGTGTCCCTGAGCCCGCCGGTGCCACGGACGATTGGCAGTGTTCCGTAGCGCAGTGAGTAGAGCTGGTT
This sequence comes from Puniceicoccales bacterium, assembly GCA_031290195.1. Taxonomy (GTDB): domain Bacteria; phylum Verrucomicrobiota; class Verrucomicrobiia; order Opitutales; family JAIRLM01; genus JAITOA01. Next base: position 6,467 of record JAITOA010000043.1, read on the forward strand.
GAGTCCGCAGGGTTCGAAGCGGCTTGGCATCAGAAAAAAATCGCTGGCTGCTTCAATTTCGTGGGCCAGCGCCTCGTCGTAGCCGATGTGGACAAAGATTCGACCCGGATAACTTGCGCCAATGGACCGGAAACGGTCCTCCAGGGCCGGATCTCCCGCCCCCAGCAGGGCAAAGACACCGGCCATGGACCCGAAAATTCGCGGCAATGCGGAGGCGAGAACGTCCAGTCCTTTCTGCCCGTAGAGTCTTCCAATGACGCCGAAGAGGGGCATTTTTCCGGAACGGGCCATCCCCCGGGCCCGTAGAAAATTTTTCTTACAGACCTCCTTGCCGCGCAGGTCTCCGGAGGAGTAGTTGGCTCCAATCAGCGGGTCCGTGGCTGGATTCCAGAGGTTGTCATCGATGCCATTGAGAATGCCCAGCAGGTCTCCGCTGCGGAAGCGAAGCGCATCCTGGAGTCCAAAGCCCTGTTCCACCCCCTGAATTTCCCTGGCGTAGGTGGGGCTAACGGCGGTGAGTTTATTGGCGAAGTAGATGCCGCCCTTCAGAAAATTAATGCCGCCGCAGGCTTCCATGGCGTCTGGGCGGAACAGCGATCCGGGGAGTCCGGCGTAGTCGAGGATGGACGGAGGGGCGTATCCCTGGTGGGCAAGATTGTGGATGGTGAGGACGGAGGCGGAGCGGCCGAGGCGGCCACTGCGCGCAACGGTTTCCAGGTAGACGGGCACCGGGGCAGCCATCCAGTCATGGGCGTGGAAAATATCCGGCGTCCAATCGAGGAAGTCCGCAAGGTCGATGGCTGCCCGGCTCAGGAGGGCAAAGCGCCGGGGATTATCCTCGTAGGCCCTGTATCCATCATCGTAGGGTCGGTCGCGTCCGAAAAATTTTTCATATTCCAAAAAGTAGATGCGCAATCCGCCGGGCTCCACGCACTCGTGGAGGCGCGCCCAGTGGTCTTCGCCGAGGTGGATGGAAAAAATTCCCGGAAGGGGGCGCAGGTCCCTCCGGTAGCGTTCGGGTAAAAATCCGTGGAACGGCAGCAGCACGCGCACGTCATTTCCGGCACGGCACAGCTCCAGGGAGAGCGAACGAACCATGTCGGCCAGCCCCCCGGTCTTTGCGTAGGGAGCAAATTCAGCGGTCACCATCAGGATTCGCATGGGACGAATATTCTCTCCGAATGGACAGATTGGACAAGGGAGAATATTAGCGGAACGGAGCCCCATTCCCGGCCGTCGGAGAGATGAGTTCGGCTAATCTGTCAGCCATGAGAATGCAAAAACCAAATATTTTTCCGCTCGCCACTTGCCGTTCGAAGATTCAGCAATAAAATCCGAGTGTTTTTCTAGAAATTGTTCCTTTTTTTGGGAGGCAATCGGGACTAGACATTCTCCTTTTTGCGTCCAAATAACTGACCAACTCCTTCCGTTTAGTTCAATTTCCGGAAGATTCACATCGCTTTTGCTGTTATTTTTGAATTGAACCATGGCTTCCGCATCGCCTTCTGGATCGGCAAAATCTCTAATTTCTACGACGCTTTTATCAGACGGGTCATACCAGACAGTGCAGTTAGTGGCTTTTCCACCATCTAATTCCCCCCATTTATTTGCTAAAGAGAGACGCTTGACGGTTGCTGGATAAGTCATAACTGAAGTAAGTTTAGGCGGAACGAAATCTAGAGCGACACACTTTTCAGTGGCATCTTCCCTGTTGGCTATGACACATTGATCCGTAACGGCGATACCCTCCGGAAGAGAGTAGACCTCTTGCAAAAATACTTTCCCACTCCAAGCCGCATGGGCGCCGGAATCAACGGCCGTTAAAAATGGGCTTGCTTCGCGCAACTCTCTCCGAGAGAGTGTGTTCAAACAAAAC
>JAITOA010000049.1 GCA_031290195.1 Puniceicoccales bacterium
AAATCCGCTTGAATATTTTTGGAAGCGTTAGTTGTATTTCCATAAATACTTGCTAACGCTTAAGTCTCTCTGTAGTCGAGAAAAAAGAACTTTTTCCATCGGGGTAAGAGAATACTGGGAGGTCCTTTTTGGAAACTCCTAACTTTTCTAGGCCTCGAAGCTCTGTTTATTATTTTGGAGCGCGGCTGTCGCCCTCCCGGAGATTTTGCCGTCGCATTTCCAAAAATCAGTAGGCCCGTGCCCACAGGGTGATGGGTCCTTGGCGGGAAGGGTCGGCGAAGCAGGGCCCGATATTTCCCTCCGTTTCCAATGGAATGCAGCGGGCTGTGACGGAAAACTCTTCCCTCATGCGGCGCTCGATGGCGCCATCGCCGCAGAAGTGGGCCTCCACGAAACCATTGCCCGAAGAAAAGAATTCGCGAAATTCATCAAAATTTTTGACGCGAATGGTCCGTTCCCGCCGCAGGGCCAGTGCCGCAGCAAAGATTCTTTCCTGGAGCTCGCCGAGGAGCCGGGGAACCGCTTCCACAAATTCCTCCCGAGCCATGGATTGCTTGCCTCCGCCGTCGCGGAGTAGAAAAGTCACCTGGCCGATGGCGATGTCCCTAGTGCCAAGTTCCACCCGCAGAGGGACGCCCTTTTTGATGTGTTCCCAATTTTTTTCACCCCCACGCCGATCCCGGTCATCGAAAGACACTCGCAGAGGTTCGCCGCCATGACATTTTTGCCCCAGCACATGGCAAAGTTCAGCTCCGGAGGCCAGGACGGAAGCGTCTTCCTTTTCCCCGCGGAGGACGGGAAGGACGACCACCTGAATGGGGGCGAGGCGAGGCGGTAGCAGCAATCCATCGTCGTCGGAGTGGGCCATGATAAGTCCGCCGATGAGCCGGGTGGAAACACCCCAGGAACTGGTCCATGCAAATTGTTCTTCGCCTTCTTTGTCGATGAATTTGATGCCGCAGGCCCGGGAAAAATTTTGCCCAAGAAAATGGGAAGTTCCTGCCTGCAACGCCTTGCCGTCCTGCATCATCGCCTCGATGGAAAATGTCTCCACGGCTCCCGGAAAACGCTCCGCCGCCGTCTTTTTCCCGGGAATGACCGGCAATGCCATGAGTTTTTCGGCCACTGTCCGGTAGACTTCCAGCATTTTTCGAGTTTCCTCCTCGGCCTCCTCCGGCGTTGCGTGGGCCGTGTGTCCTTCCTGCCAGAGAAATTCCGTCGTGCGTAGAAAAATTCGCGGGCGCATTTCCCAGCGGACAACGTTGGCCCACTGGTTGATAAGGAGGGGAAGGTCCCTGTAGGATTTTATCCAGCGGGCAAAGGATTCCCCGATGATGACCTCCGATGTTGGTCGGACGACGAGGGGTTCTTCCAGCGGCGATGCCGGGATGAGTTCGCCTTTTTCATTTTGCACGAGCCGGGAATGGGTGACAACGGCGCATTCCTTGGCAAATCCTTCCACGTGGGCTGCTTCCCGTTCCAGGTAACTTTTTGGAATGAATAGGGGAAAGTAGGCATTGCTATGGCCCGTTTCCTTGATCCTTTTGTCTAGTTCCCTTTGCAGAATTTCCCAAATAGCGTAGCCCCAAGGCTTTATAACCATGCAGCCGCGGACGGAGCTGTTCTCCGCCAGGTCGGCTGCTCGGACAACCTGTTGGTACCATTCGGCATAATTTTCGTTCCTGGTTGGGGAAATGGCGTGCTTTGTGGCTTTCATAGTTCCGTCGGTCGAACCTTGATGGTAATGCATTTTTCATCGTCAAGGAACTTCAGGATGGAGTCCAGGTCCTCCCGTCGCACATTTTCATAGAAGGACAGCACCGTGCGGAGAAAGTCCAGCTCCTGGGGATAGGCCTGGCAGCCGTCAATGCCGTTGAGCCAGTAGGAATTTTTCCGCAGCTGTTCTCGAACTTGGTTCAAAGCCGGCATTTTTACCCGCAGAAATTCATCCTCGGTGAATTCTCCCCTCCGCAGTTCCCTGGAAATTTCTCTGGCCGCGTGGGCCACGTCGTTGACACGGTCGGCGTCAACCAGCGCTCCGGCAAGGATATAGCCATAATGTTTGAGGACGGCGCTGGATACGTGATGGGCATAGGGGGAATAGGTGTCTCCCATTTCCTTGCGCACGCGCACCCGGAGCCGTTCGTCGAAGATGTCAGCGAGGAGATCTAAGCGCCGTTTTTGGCTGATATTCCAGCGGTCATCGGTGGGCCAGCAAAGCTGAACCAATCCCTTGGGAATGGTCGTTTCATAGGTGAGGTTGGCGTTTTGGCCCGAGGGTAAGGCCACGGAAGTGTCTAGATCTATCGGCTTTCCGGAACGGTCGGGGAGGGTACCGAAGGTCTCCGCAACAAGCTTCTGTACCTCCGCCGGATCTACGTCACCCACCACGGAAATTTCTACGTAGCCGTCCCGCAGCTGTGGTTCCAGCCATCGGCGCAGGTCGTCCATGGTGTAGGTGTCCATGGCGGCCTGTTCCGGATAGCCGAAGCGCCGGTCGCCGCTGTGCAGGAAGCGCTCTCCGCCATCGGCCAGGGCTCCATCGGCGGTATGCTCCAATTCCGCATAGACCTGCAAAATACTTTTCTGTGCCTCCCGATCCCCCTCCGGCCTAAAGCCGGCATCGCAGAGGTAGGCGGCAAGCAGCTGCAACTGGAGCCGCAGGTCCTCCTCGGTCGTCTTTCCGGAAAGAAAAAATGCTCCCGTTCCCGCGGAAAAATTTACCCGGAGCACGTGGCCGGCCAGCAGGTTCTTCAGTTCCTCCCAGGAATGTTTTCGCAGGCCACCCTCCACGAAGGCCCATTCGGCAAATTTTGCCAGGCCAGGACGATTCGCCGGTTCGGACAATAGGCCATGGCCGAAGCGAATCCGCACCAGTACTTGTTTTGCCTCAAAGTCCGTCCTCCGCACGTTCAGTCGCACGCCATTTGAAAATATGGACCGGCGGAGCTGCAGTCCCCCGTCGACGTCGCACTGGGAGATGGTTCCCGTGGGACCAAAGTCTGCGTAGGCAAAGGCGGGCCTTTGTTCCGAGGTCGGTGCCCTCAGAGGCATGCGCTGGGAACGGAGATAGGTGCTTCTGGCGACGGCTTCGGTGAATTTTGAAGAAATATTTCCAGAAATATAAACCAATCGGTTCTTCGGCGACCAGAGATGTTGAAAGGATTCCCAGGCCCTCTGGGCCGTCGTTGCTTCGAGAATTTTTTGGGCAAAGTCATCGTCCCATTCCACGGATGTTGGTACGGCGCCGGCGCAGATGTCCGCCACCCAGTCGTCGATGAGCCGGTCAGAGCGAATGGATTTTGCCTGTGTCCTGGCATTTTTATAGAGAGTTGAAATTTCCTGCCGTGCCCGGGAAATTTCTTCTTCGGTGAAGCCAAATTCAATGACCCTTCGCAGCTCCTGTTCCGCCGTTCGCAGGGCATCATTGGCGCGCTGTGGGTCACAGGTCAGCTGGGTGCCGGCGATCAGTGCCGTGCCGCGCAGAATAAGGTTGGAGTCCGCCTCTCCCTGGAAAAATGGGGCATTTTCCTCCTTGCTTAGAATTTCCAGTCGTCTCGTCAGTGCGCGGTTGGCCACCTGGTGTAGCAGAAGTTCTTCCCGGTTAGCCTTTGAATCCGTGTAGTCCCTCAGCATCTGCACGCAGCAAATGTTTATCCGGGCCTGGGGAAGTTCCGATTCCCGGTGCACCTTCACCTTTGTTCCGGCAATCTCGAAGGTGCCAATGGCATAGTTCGCCGGGGTTATCCGGTCGGAAACATCCCCAAAGACCAGCTGCAGAACCCGGATTACCGCCCCCGGATCCACGGCACCGACGATGACCAGTGCCGCATTTGACGGCGAATAAAAAGTCTCGTAGAATTCCCGCATGGCGGCGGCGTCCACCTCTTCAATAACCGACCGGTCCCCGATGGGGAAGCGCTCGCCGAGGATGGCGTTGGGAAAAAGAAAGCGGTAGCGTTCCACGGCGTCCCGATACTGGGGAGAATCAATGTGACGCAGCTCCGACAGGATGACGCCCCTCTCCCTGGCAATTTCGGAATTGTCGATTTCCAGTGCGGTCAAATAATCTCGAAAAACCAGCAGACCATCCTTGAGGACCTGACGGCCGCCGCTGGGCAGTTCCAGCTTATAGACCGTCTCCGAGAAACCCGTGGAGGCATTGCTGTGGTGGCCAAAGCGCATGCCCATCCGCTGCAGGTACTCGATGAGGTCCCCGCGGGAAAAATTTTCCGATCCGCAAAAGGCGATGTGTTCTAAAAAGTGCGCAAGTCCCCGCTGGCCTTCCCGTTCCATGAGAGAACCGGCACCGACGATGAGCCGCAGACTGACCCGTTCCGGTGGTTCTCCGTGGGGTAAAATGAAGTAGTGGAGCCCGTTTGATAATTTCCCCGCGATCACATCACCGTCGATGGGAATGTCCGACGTCCACTCAAATTTCAGCGCATCCATTGCCACTCCTCGTCCTAGAGATAGACATGCTGCCAGTAAAAACACACACCATTTTTTCATTTCGGCTCATTTCCAATCTAGGAGGAGCCCCATTTGCCTGCAAGAGAAAAGCGTTCCCCCACCCGACTCTCCCGGAGGGACGGAGGAAAATTTTTCCCTGGCACCCCGTGCTATAATTGGATGGTGCGAAATGGTGCGGAATGGATGCCGGGAAATGGGATGAGGGGAGTCTCTTTGCGGAGGAAAACTTTTCTTTGCCTTTGGATTTTTCCCGGAATTTTTCCGTTGCTGGCCGGCTGCGCCCACGTGGAAACGGCCATCCGCGACGCCCAGCAATTGGCTATTTTCCGCTCGGAAATTTCGCGAATCAACCGCGACCTGGAGGACTTGGCCCAGGTTCTTGTCTACGCCGGACGGATTCACCGCGACGATCTGGCCAACCGGTCTTTGGATGCGGTTTTGGGGATTATTGGCATGCCCAACGACGGAGAAAAAATACTGGCAGAGCATCTCCAAATCAAAGACATTGCCGACTATGCGGACCGGGCAAAGCGTCTCATAGAACGGCGCAGCGGACTCATTCAAAAAAGCACAGCCGCCTGTCTTCGCCTGGAAGTCTCCGTTCCCCGTCTCTATGTTGCCCATAGAACTCTCCATTTTTTTACCGGAGCAGCCATTTTCTTTTCCTGTGGAGCCGCAATTTTTCTCATTTTTTTCTTTCTACGGCGCTGATGGTTCACCGGTACCGGCACACTCTTGGAAAATTTCCTCCATGATTTCTTTCCACCCAGTCCACGGTGCAACATCGGCTATGACAATGGCATTCTGCATTCTATCAAAGATGTAGGTATTTTGGCCAATCGGATTTGCGAGGAGCAATTGTTGGCCGTCCACGTTCAATTCGGTGGCAGGCTCTCCGAGCCCGCGAAGAAGAAGATCGCCGCCCTCCGGTCGATTCGTGGCAAGTTCCTTCCAGGCCATTTCCCGGAGGGCGGCCAGCATTCGTTTCGCGGTTTTTGGTCCAAGAATCACCATTTCCCCATCGGAGGCTGCGGCGGCCCAGGGAAACGGTTCCCCGGTTCCTCTCCGGATGACCAACAGCCTTTTTCCTTCCCTCCAGGAAATTTGCTGCTCCGGTTCCCGTGGAAAAAATTTCCTCGAGCGCAGCTGCTTGGAGGATTCCAGGAGGGCGCGGGTTTCATTTTCGCCACAGGAAAAGTAGAATTTTCCGTCGACTCGCACGGTGGCGCATCCCCGTTCCAGAAAGAATTCCAGCCGTCGGCGCTGATCCGGGAACGGGCCCTCCAGGGTGAATTCCAGCTGCGGATCGACGGAAAGTGCTTCGGCTCCTTCTCCGACAACGGACAGAAATGCGAACTTTCGCAGGTGCCGCAGGCACCGCTGCAGTTCGTGGTCATCGAGGATGCCACCGGAAAGAAGTTTCCACACACCGCCTCCATTTTCCAGGATCAAAACATCGTCGCCAAATCGTAGCCGCAGGCGGACGGGTCTGTGTAGTTCTTCCGGAAGGAGATGGTGATCAAGAAAGTCCGCCCAGGCAACTTCACCGCCCAGAGTGGTGCACTCCCCCACGGACCTGCGCCGCCAGAGCTCGTCATCCAGGGCGGCGGCCTGGGCCGGCCAGGAAATTGGCCGCACAAAGTACCAAGTTCCGCGGCGACGAATGGCCTCCGCTTCGCCGTCCTTCCCGAACGGAGGAAAAATCACCCGCCGTGGCACGACTCCTCCCGACGGCGCGGCGGAGGGCGGAGTCTCCGGGAATTTCCGACAATTTTTTAGGGAAAGCCCCAGAATGGCGGCATTGATGGCCAGCAATAGCACAATCCACCGCACCCCCTGGGACTCCTAGAGGAAAAAGCGCTCATTGCGCTCCTTGGCAATGGCTTCGGCAAGACCAAATTCCTTCCGTCCAACGAGCTCACCCAGTCGCATCATTTCCTCGCTGACCAGTTCCTGGACGGACTCCTTTACCTCTTCGACGGCCTGCAAATTAGCTATTTTCGACGCTCCTCCAATGCCCTCAAAGCCCG
>JAITOA010000052.1 GCA_031290195.1 Puniceicoccales bacterium
TTCAGCCGTACCATCTCCCGCGTCTCGGCAGCGATCCTCTGAATTTTCGCCTCAGCACTCTCTCCGATCTCCCGCGTCTCCGACTCACTTCTGGATTTAATCTGCTGCACATCCGCCGCTCCCTTCTCGCGAATTTGCCGTAAAGCTTCGGCGTCACGCCCAGAAATTTGCGCTGTTTCCTGAGCAATTTGCCTCACACGCAGCTCTGCCCGTGCTTGATACTCCTTGGTGGCCAGTTCTGCACTATCCTGTGCAATCTGCACGGCCTCGCCGCCCGCGACGTCTCTGTGTGCCCGCGACTGCTTATCCCAGAGCTGACGGTGCCTGGCCCGTTCTTCGAGGGATATTTGCTCTATTTTCTCCCGTACAATCTGTTCGATGGATGGGATATCCCTGCCAGCCTCTATCAGGGAACTTACCTTCTCACGAATCGCGTCGGCGTACTGCGGGTAAATAATCGTATAATTTACCAGAACGGACTTCGCCGAACGTTCATCAAATCTATGCCCAGCCCGCACGATGTGCGGATCCTTCGGAGATACCGGATCGTCCGGCTCTTCAATACGGGGTTGTTTTCCACATGAAAATGTTGCTAAACCGTCTACACTCATAATTTCTTTCGTAAAATTTCACCCTAGAGAATCCAGAGAAGGATCATACCAGCCGTTCTAGATCTATGAACTTCGCGACTAGCATAAAAGTTAGTCCCTTGCAACCACAATGCACGCAACCCCCTGGCCGATATAACCCGCCACACCTCATCCACTTGGTCGGCAGTCACCCGAAACCCAGGAACTCCCTCTACCACCAGAATCTTTTCTTTTCTTTTTTCGGCGCATCGACTTTTTTCGGCAAAGGTTTATCTTCCGGCCATTCCAATTCTTTTGGCCATTCTCCTTCTACGTCGGGACTTGCCCCACCCAGAAATTCCACAGATCTGGCTTCGGGAGATGGGCCGGCCGATTTTTGGATCCCAGTCCCAACCTTCGATGTTTTCAATCCAACCTCAAGTGGGCTGCACGTCTGTCGAGCGGAAACCAAAGCTCGATCCGCGGCGGTTCTTCTCTCCGCCGCTTCCCGCTGGATTTTTGCGAAATTTTCTTCGGTACGCAGCCTTTCCTGCACCGCCGCTCTTTCCAATTCCGCCGCTTCGCGCCGCTTGGCGGCGACGGCCTGTCGTGCCGCCGCATCTACCTCCTCCGCCCTGCGCCGTGCTTCCTCTTCCAATTGTCCTATGCGTCCTTCGGAGGCGCCCGCCTCCTGGTTCGAGGACCTTCCCATTCCTTCCCGAATTCGTCGCCCCTGCTCCTCTATTTCCGCAATTTTCCTCCGAGATTCTTCTTGCATGGCGGTTGCTTCTTCCCGAAGGCGCTGCGCCCTGGCATTTGCCGCAGCAGTCCCTTCCTTGGCCCGCTGAACTTCCGCATTTGCACTCTCCTCGCGCCGCCGTGCCGCTTCCGTCGCCTCTGCGCCTTCCGTTTCGGCCAGTCGAGCCGCTTCATCTGCTCTGGCTCCGAACTGCCGTACCCGCCGCTCTGCTACCTTCCTAATCCTTTGCACCTCTAACTCGGCGCTCTCCCTTTCGCGCAGGGCGACAACCTCAGTCGCAGAGCGAATCCGCTGCACATCCTCCGCCCCGTCTTCGTGAATTCGTCGTACGGCGGCTTCTGCCTCCTCTGCGACCTGTTTTACTTGCAGTTCCGTTCTCGCCTGTAACTCCGCAGAGGCTTGCATTGCATTGTCCTTTGCGCGCTGCACGGCCTCGTTGACCACGGCATCCCTGCGTGCCTCCGATTGCTCCTCCCAGAGTTGTCGTCGTCTGGCCCGTTCTCCGGAGGGCATCTGCTCCATTTCCGTCCGTACAATCCGCTCAATGGACGGAATATCCATTCCAGTTGCCATCAAGGACATCACTTCGCCACGAATCATGTCGGCGCACTCCGGATAAATAATGAGCAAATTCACCAGGACGGATTTTGCCGCATACTCATCAAACCCATGCCCGCCTGTCATGAAGGGTGAACCCTCCGGAGACACCGGATCGTCAGGCTCCTCAACACGAGGTCGCCCTTGATAAATGGAAATGTCACCGAAACCACCAGGTGATGATGTTAAACTTCCTGCCTGCATGCTCATATCATTCCTTTTTTCTATCAAGCCACGAAACAACTACTTGCGTCTTTTTCTGCCTTTTTAGCTCTTGCCGCAGCCTCACGAGCCTCCGAACTGGCCCTCTCCTCCGCGTGACCAGCCCTCGCCGTTGCCTCATGGGCTTTTTGTTGGGCCTCTGCCACGGCCGCTTTCGCTCCAGCCTCCGCGGTGCGAGCCCTTGCCGCAGCCTCTGTGACGGCAGCATCCGCAACCGCCTTGACCCGGACAAGTTCCTGAGCAGCAAGCTCCTTTGCCGAAGTGATTGCCAGCTCCGCCTCCATCTCAGCCCTCTGACCGGCAATTCCGGCATCTCCGGCATCTTTTTTGGCCTTGGCGATGACTACTTCTGCCTCCGCCTTAACCTGGTCTTCGATGGTTTTCGCTCGTGCCTCAGCTTCATTGATAGCAATTTGTGCCTTTGCTTTGATTTCCTTGAGAGCTCCCTCTGCTTCCGTCTTGGTTTTCTCAGCCTCCGCTTCCGCATTGGCCACATCTGCCTGTGCTCGCGCTACGATTACCTTGGCTTCTTCTCTTGTTTTGACGGCAACCTGCTCTGCCTTGGCTGCTTCCGCTTTTGCTTCCGCCACGGCCTGCTCCGCCTTCGCAACTTCCTCCGCCGAATGGGCTGTGGTCACCTTCGCCTCCGCTTCGGCGTTTTCGACAAATTTTTTGGCATCTGCGCGGGTCTTTTCTACCTCCGCCTTCGCAGAAGCCTTAGCCATCTCCACTGCCGCCTCTGCCTCCGCCTCTGTCCTTTTGACGGCTGCCTCCGCGTCCGATTTTGCCTTCGAGACTGCCGCCTCTGCCTCCGCTTTAGTTCTAGAAACGGCGCTTTCCGCTTCTGCCTGGGTGACTGCGACCATTTTAGCCGCTTCCGCTTTCACAACCAACATATCCGCTTCAGATTTTTCCCTTATTTGTGCAATTTCTACCTCCCTGTGGTCCTGCGCGAACTTCACCATACTGGCAACATCTTGGACGAGATTTACACCCGCCTGGGCCAATGCCTGCAAGGTCGTCTTTTTTGCCTCCGGGTCCAGATATGGATCTGTAACTTGCTGCAATACGATCAAATAGGTGCCCAATGCGGGACATTCGCCAACGCCAAATGATCTGGCGAGCACAAGCTGACTTCGGACGGACATCGCCTTTGTTACCGCCTGTGTTAGCGCGCGCCGGTCGGTGACATCCTCTTCGTCCGCCCGAAGCTCTTTCAAAAACTGTATCTGCCCATCGAGAGCCTGTAACCCTTCATCGATCCGAGAAGTGGGTACAGCAACGACATTCCCACCTTGAACTGGAACAATCTGACCTACCACTGACATAGAGAAAACCTCCTGGTTGGAGGGCTACGCTGCCGAAATAAACTAGCCGAAAAAAATAATTTCCTTCACAAAAATTCGACGTTTTGGTCGCGCGTTTTGTTCCATGATGCCACTCTATCTACAAACAGAAAAACTACTTAAAAAATCTAAGAAGCTATTTTCACGGTTTCATTTTGCCACGGAAAAGCAGGTAAGCCGGCCGGTCATCCCGGCGGCCATGAAAAATCTCTTCCGGCAAGCAGATGAACGTGCAGGTGAGGAACACTTTGGCCGGCGCTTTTTCCGTCATTAACGACCACCCGGAATCCACCGGGGGCAAATTTTTCCGCCATTTTTTTGGCAACGAGGAGTAAATGTCCCAGGAGCCAGCGATCCCCTTCTCCTGCCGCGGAAAGACCCCGAATCGGCTCCAGTGGAACGATGAGCAGGTGGACCGGAGCCCGGGGTTCGACGTCGCGGAGGACGAAGCAGTGACTATCCCGGTGGAGGATCTCTCCGGGAATTTCCCCGGAAGCAATTTTTTCAAAGATTGTCGCCATGGCATTGTTCTGTTTCCTGGATGCGCCGCTGGAATTCTTCCAGACTGGCAAATGTTTGATGCACCGATAGGTAGCGGGCATAGGCCAACTCGTCAAAGGTCTTTAGTCGCCGAAGGACTTCTTCTCCGATGCGTTGGGAGGTGAGCTGCCGCGGCTTTGGGGCCAGAAGGTGGGCAAAAATTTCCTCCGCAAGAGCCTCCACCTCTTCCCGGCGTCGGTTTCCCTTTTTGAGGGCGCACTGGAGGCTGGCGACGATCTTTTGCCGGTCAAACTCCTCCACGCGTCCGTCCCGCTTTTCTACGGTGACCTCCTCCCGCACGGACCGCTCCAGTGTCGAAAAGCGGAGGCCACAGGCGGCGCACTGCCGGCGCCGCCTGACGGAGTGGACGTCCGCCGCCCGGGTGTCCAGGACCCGGGTGTCCTCATGCTGGCATTTGGGGCAGAGCATGGTTGGCCTCCAGTATCTTTGGAAATAGAACTTCCCCGGCTCCCAGCTTTTTTCCTGCCAGGGAAGTGCCCCAGCAAAGATCCAGCCAGCGCACCGCCGGATCCGCTCCCAGTTGGCGAAAAATTTTCTCCGCCGTTCCCGGCATGACGGGGATGAGGAGGGCGGCACCGATGCGGAGGGCCTCGGCGGCGGTGGCCAGGGAGGAACGCAGGGCTGGGCCGGCGGCCGGATTTTGTGCCAATTTCCACGGCGACCGCCGCTCCACGTAGCGGTTGGTTTCCCGGACCAGTTCGAAAATGGCCTCCAGGGCAAGGGAAAACTCATAGGATCCGCAGTGGATTCGCACCCGGCTAATTGCTGTCTCCGCCAGGGATCGCAGGTTTTTTTCTTCCGTTTCCTCCAGTTCCACGGCGGGAATGATCCCTCCGCAGTAGCGGCCCAGCATGTGGATGAGCCGACTCAGGAGGTTGCCAAGGTCATCGGCCAGGTCTGCGGTGTAGTGGGAGAGAAATAGTTCGTGGGTGAAGTTGCTGTCTTGGCCCACAACCATTTCCCGAAGAACGAAGTAGCGGAATGCATCGGCTCCGTAGCTTCCGGCGTAGTCGAGGGGATTGACCACGTTTCCAAGGCTCTTGGACATTTTTTCACCGCCCCGGACCAGCCACCAGCCATGGACCAGCAGCTTCCTCGGTGGCGGGATCCCAGCGGCGTGCAGCATGATGGGCCAGTAGACGGCGTGGGCGGGGACGAGAATATCTTTCCCGATAACCTGGATGTCGGCGGGCCAGCGGTCGGAAAAATGCTCCGAGCCATAGCCGACGGCGGAGATGTAGTTGATGAGCGCATCGAACCACACGTAGGTGACGTAGTCCCCATCGAAGGGAAGTTCGATTCCCCAGCGGAGGCGAGCCTTCGGCCGGGAAATGCAGAGGTCGTTGAGGGGCTCCCGGAGAAATTCCAGCACCTGTTTCCGGCGAAAATCCGGGAAAATGAAATCCTCGTGGCTGCGGAGGAAGTCGATGAGCCAGTCCTGGTACTTACTGAGCCTGAAAAAATAGTTTGTTTCGCAGAGCTCAACCACCTCACCGAAGTCTTCCGGCCAATGGCCGTCGATCCGGTCTCTTTCGAGGACAAAGCGCTCCGCCCGAACGCTGTAGAGTCCCCGGTACTCCGCCTTATAGATTTCCCCGCGTCCGTGGAAGTCCATGAGGATGCGCCCCACGACCTCCGTGTGCCGCCGCTGGGTGGTGCGGATGTAGTCGTCGTTGGAAATGTTCAGGTTACGGCAGAGAGCCTGAAATTTTTCCGCCACTCCATCGCAGAGCTGCTCCGGCTCCACTCCTTGCTTGTCCGCCGTCTCCTGCACCTTCTGTCCGTGCTCGTCGAGACCGGTAAGAAAGTGACAAGCCATCCCCTCCAGCCGCCGGGAGCGGATGATGGCATCGGACAAAATTTTTTCGTAGGCATGGCCGATGTGGGGGGCGCCATTGGCGTAGTCAATGGCCGTGGTTAGATAAAAATTCTTCATGGAAGCCGTCAGCTAGTCCGGGGCAGAGTCCGAGGCAAGCCGTTTTTTTGGAACAAATTTTTCCCCCCGTGGCAAATTCGACTAGACGTCTCCCTGAACGCCGTGGAGCTGCCGGTATAGGCCCTCCTGGCCTAGAAGTTGTCCGTGCGTTCCCCGCTGGACGATGCGACCGCCATCAAGGACAATGATCTCATCCACGTGGGGGAGCCATTGGAAGCAGTGGGAAATAAGCAGAACCGTCCTTCCTTCGAATAAGTTAGGGAGTACGCTCCGCATTTCCCGTTCGCTCTGGGTGTCGAGGGCGCTGGTGGCCTCGTCCAAAATGAGGATGGGTGCATTTTTTAGGAATGCCCTGGCTAGGGCAATGCGTTGCCTCTGGCCGCCGGAAAGATAGTTGCCATCCTCCCCGATCACCGTATCCAGACCCCGCGGTAATTTTTCGATAAATTCCAGAGCCCGGGCCCGGCGGGCGGCCTCCAGGAGCTCCTCGCGGGACGCGGTGGGTTTCCCCCAGCGAATGTTGGCTGCGACGGTGTCGTGGAGAAGGGTTGGTTGCTGCGGAACAAAGGCAACGGCGGAGCGAAGTTCTTCAAAATTGAGGGCTTCCACGGCATAGCCACCAACGGTAAGCTTCCCCTCCTGAACCTCGTAGAAGCGAAGGATGAGGTTGACGAGAGTGGATTTTCCGGAACCGCTAGGCCCAACGACGGCGTAGCTCTTCCCCGCCTGCAAGGTAAGGTTTAGGTCGCGAAAGACAGACCTTTCCGCATCGTAGGCAAAGGAAACGTTCCTAAAAACAATTTCCCCGCATAATTTTTTCGGAAGCCCTGCTCCGGCGGTCGATTCTCCAATTTCTTCTTCGTTGAGAAGGTCATCGATGCGGGAGAGAGAGGAAATGGCATACTGCAGGTTGCCGTAGAGACGGCCAATATTTTTGATGGGGTCATAGGCGAAGAAGAGAGCGGTGGCGATGGCAAGAAACGTCTCCCCCGGAATGCGCAGGCAGCGGGCAAGGAAAAAGGCTAATCCCATGCCAAAGGCGGCCCAGCACTCCACGCTGGGCACGATAAGATAGTAGGAACGACAGGTATCCAGATAGGCCCGGGCATAGGCGCGGTTGGCCCGACGAAACCTTTGAATTTCCCGACGTTCCATGCAGAAGGCACGTACTTCTTGGACCGACTGTAAATTACTGGCCATGCGGGAAGTGAGCGCGGCGATATTTTCCTGGGCCCGGAGATTTTTGTCCCAGACTGCCCGGCCAAAATGAGCAATGGGCAACCCGCTAATTCCCATCAGCAATAGCATCATCAGCAGCACCCAGCCATTGGTTTGTCGTAGGCACAGAAAAACGATGGCACCGATGGCACTGATAAGGGTGGCGGGCCGCTGGATAATTTCGTGGGCAATGCTCACGAAGCAGGACTGGATCACATTGGCATCGTTGAAAGTTTTGGAAACAAGCTGCCCCGCTTGAGTTTTCCTAAAAAAAGCAATGGGCAGCCGCTGTAGCTTTTGAAAAATTTTCAGCCGAATATCCTGAAGAATCTCCTGCCCCACCGCGGCCAGCAGGTAGGTACTTAAAAACCCGGAAAAGGTCCGCATCCCCATGAGGAGGATGGGTAGGCAGCAGTAGAAAATGAGAGGGAGGGTCGTCAGTGCTTCGTCCATGAAAACGCTGGACACCATGTGCCGGAGAAGGACGGGCACCCCAAAACCCCCGGAAAATCCAGCAATGATCCCTAGGAAGATAGCCCCAAGGACGTGCCACTTGGAGCGTCGCAATCCGCCGAGATGGCGTCCGAGGCCGCGGTAGCCTTTTTTTGTTTCCCGATGAACTCGTTCCATCGGGTCACCGGGCTTCTCCCATTTCCTTTCCACGACGCCCCCGCCGTACCCAAGAGTTTAGCCAAAGTAAACCTAATAAACCCGCGATGCCGGAAATCTGCCGCGGCCAATTCCCGCCCTCTCCAAAGAAAAATACTCCAAAGAGAACTCCAAAAAGGACGGGCAAATTATTGGCAATGGATAGGATGTCCGATGGCACCCGGGCAACTCCCTTATTCCAGAGGTAATTGCCGACGCCGCTGCAAAAAATTCCCAAAAAAAGAAGAATGGATAGCTGCCCGAATTCCCAGCGGAAAGGAATCGGCGGCGACGCCGCAGGGATCAGGAGAGTGAGAAGCAGGGGTGCCAGAGCTCCGAGATTCATCCAAAAGAGGGCGGAGCGGTCGGCGAGGCCGGGGTGGACGGCCCGCAACCGTCCGTAGAGAATTTGACCCAGAGCATAGGTGGCATTGGCCAATTGGCATTCGATAACACCGCGCAGGGAACAGTGACTGGAAAACCTTCCTCCGACGGCATAGGCGGCAATGGCGACGGTCCCGAGGGCAAAGGCCAGCTGCAGCCAAGGTCGGCGGCGCTCCAGAAGGTCGCCAAACAGCCCCACGTAGATGGGAGTGACAAGGCCAAGAAGGGCAACCTGATGGCTTTCCAGGTGGATGAAGGCATTCTGGTAAAAATAATGCATGATACCCAACTGCACGGCACCGATCCCCAGGCAATGCCAGCGCAATTTTCTGGAAGATGCGTGCTCCGCAAAGGGAAAAAACATCGTTGCCGCTACGCAGCCGTAGAGCAGCCCCATGGTTGATGCCGTGGCAAATTCCATGGCCAAGCCGTTAACACCGTAGGATAAACCCCATAGAAGTGCGGCAAATAGCAAATAGGCCATTGCCTCCCCTCTAGCGGTCGTCAGCCCTTTTTCCAGCTGTTTTTGCGGAAACGACAATTTCGTAGCCCTATTTCTCCTGAATTTTTTCACTCAAATTTCCATCCGCACCGGGCAAATTTGTTTTTTCTCCACGAACAAAAATTTTTAAAAATTTTCCCTTGACTTTACTTAACACATTTAAAGACAATGAGATCATGGATACACCAGTAGCAAATTTTAGAAATACCGTGGCACGTTTGGCGGGAAGCGCCTTCGACATTGCCCAAAGACATCCGACGGAACTAGCTCTTTGTGGCGTCGGCATCACCGTCTGGCTGCTCGATGCCGGTGAGACAATTAGGGCAATGTGGGATAGCGGGATTTTAGGTAGCACTTTCAGGCATCTCCCGCTGTATTTTATTTCCACTTTATCACTTATGAAAATTATTAACGAAGAAAAAGGTAGAGATGCCGATGAACCTGTGCGAGCTGCGTTCGCACTAGAATCAGAGGGCGGACTCCAGAGATCCGAAGGGGATGATGACGGAGGTCAGGCTGGCAGCTAGGAGTCAGTTTTTCATCTCCTACGAAGTACGATGGAAAGTGCCTTCAAATTTCGGCTGGAGGCGGGTGCCGCTTTTTAGGTAGGCGGATGGTTGTTAGCGTGTAATGGACACGCCGGAGGAGAAAAATCATTCAATAGACCTCTTGCAAAAATATCACCCCCTCCTCAAGCCGCATGGACAAAAGAATCGACGTCCGTTTTTAGGACGTTTTTCAAAAGTTCTGCGACGCTACTCATTTGCCTTTTCAGGC